>SKIM01000239.1 GCA_007116445.1 Natronohydrobacter sp. | reverse complement strand
GGCGAATTCAGAAATGTATTGCGATGGATCCCCCCGAGCCGCGCAAAAGACGCATCCTCCAGACCTGGTATCATTTTGAAAACAGAGGTTTGCGCACCGTATTTCATCTTCGTCTGAAAGCCTACGATGTTATAGAGCGTCCCCAATGCATTATCGCGACGCAGCTGCACCACGGCATAGGGCTTCACATCGGGCGTATGCGGGTTGGTCAGCCCCACTGGCTTCATCGGCCCGTGGCGCAAGGTTTCGCGCCCGCGTTCGGCCATGACTTCGATGGGCAGACAGCCGTCGAAATAGCCGGCCGTTTCGCCTTCGTGAAACTCGGTCTTTTCAGCGGCCAGAAGCGCGTCGATGAAAGCTTCGTATTGATCCCGCGTCATCGGGCAGTTGAGATAGGCCTTGCGCTCTGCCTCCGTCTCTCCCTTGTCATAACGTGACTGGAACCAGGCCTGCGACATGTCGATGCTGTCAAAATAAACGATCGGAGCGATGGCGTCGAAAAACGCAAGCGCATCCGTCCCGGTCTCAGCTGCGATGGCCTGTCCCAGCGCGTCTGACGTCAGGGGGCCAGTGGCGATGATCCAATGTCCGTCTTTCGGCAGCTCGGCCACTTCATCACGCGCGACCGAGACATTCGGCAGCGCCAGCAGCGCCTCCGTTACAGCCTGCGCAAAAGCGTCACGATCTACGGCCAAGGCACCGCCGGCAGGCAAAGCATGGCGGTCAGCCATCTGCATGATCAGCCCACCCGCTGCCCGCATTTCCCAATGCAGCAGCCCGACCGCGTTTTGTTCGTCATCATCGGAGCGGAAGGAATTCGAGCAGACCATTTCCGCAAGATGCTCGGTCTGGTGCGCGAAGGTGCCATTCTTGGGCCGCATTTCGTGGATCACAACCTCGACGCCCATTCGCGCCGCCTGCCAGGCGGCCTCTGACCCGGCCATGCCGCCGCCGACGATATGCAATCTGTGATCCATGCGTACCCCTTTTCTTGTCTTCGTTCAGATAGGCAAATTGCACAGATTTGGCAAATGATGCGGCATGAAAAAACCGCCGCGCGGGCGGGCGCGGCGGCAGTGAGAGGGTCAGTCGAGGCAGTATGAGACAGGCTGACCCGCAGGCGTCAGGAAAATAGCGGCAAATGCAGGGTCGCAACAACCAGAACAGCCAATGCCAGCGCACCTGCCAGATCCTGCCAGAAATCAGGGATATTCTTAGGGGTCATCATATCCTCCGTCGCTTTAGTTGCCTCTTTGTTCTCATATTTGCCAGCGCGTGTAAAGAACATTTTAAGAACTTACCCGACAGAAAGATAGCGAATCGCCTTATCCTGCTCCATCAGCCACAGCAGAACGCGCGCCGCCTGCCCGCGCGGGCTGCTTAGATCCGGATCATCGGCCAGCAATTTGCGCGCATCCGATTGCGCGATGGCTAGCAACCCAGTTTGTCGTTCCAGATCTGCCACGCGAAACCGTGGCAGGCCCGATTGCGCCGTGCCGATCAGATCGCCTGCGCCGCGGATCGCCATGTCCTCCTCGGCGATGCGAAACCCGTCTTCCGTGTCGCGCAAGAGCTTCAATCGGCGTGATGCGGTCTCGCTCAGTGGCGGCTCATACACCAACAAGCAGGTCGAGGCGGCAGCCCCACGTCCAACCCGCCCGCGCAACTGATGCAGCTGTGCCAGACCGAAACTCTCGGCACGCTCAATCACCATGATTGAGGCATTTGGAACATTCACCCCGACTTCGATCACGGTCGTTGCAACAAGAAGCTTGGTTTGCCCCGCAACAAAACGCGCCATGGCCGCGTCCTTTTCCGCCGGAGGCAGCTGACCATGCACCAGACCGACGACGCTGTCCCCCAAAGCCGCGCGCAAATGGTCGAAGCGGGCCTGTGCCGCGGTCAAGGCGCTGAGCTCGGATTCTTCGACCAAGGGACAAACCCAATAGGCCTGCCGCCCCTCGTCAATCGCACGACGCAAATGCGCGACCACTTCTTCCATACGGGCCGTCGCGACAAGCGCCGTCTGAACCGGTTTACGACCCGGCGGTTTCTCATCGAGGATGGAGACATCCATATCCCCATATTGTGCCAGCGCGAGCGACCGGGGGATGGGTGTTGCCGTCATCACCAGCATATCGGCGCCCGCGCCTTTTTCTGCAAGCGCCGCACGCTGCGCGACGCCAAAACGGTGCTGTTCATCCACGACAGCAAGCCGAAGATCATGAAACTCCACACCTTTCTGAAAGACGGCATGCGTGCCAAGAACAATCTGGATCGATCCATCAGCCAGCGCCGCAAGCTTGCGTGCGCGCTCGGCCCCCTTGTCGCGGCCCGTCAGAAGCGCAATTTCAACCCCGGCACTCTGTGCCAGAGGGCCAAGGCTTTCGAGATGCTGGCGCGCGAGAATCTCGGTTGGGGCCATCATCGCGCCTTGTCCGCCCGCCTCGACCGCGATCAGCAATGCCATCAGGGCCACCAGTGTCTTGCCCGCGCCGACATCGCCCTGCAACAGCCGGTTCATGCGCCTCGGGGCCGCCATGTCAGCGGCGATTTCAGCAATCGCGCGGGTCTGCGCGCCGGTGGGACTATACTCGAGCACGCCGAGAACGCGCGCCTGCAACGCGCCCGTAGCACGGCTCCCCCGCCCCGGCTTGCGCCGCTGGCGCGCGCGGGCAAGTGCTAGCGTCAGTTGATGGGCGAGCAATTCGTCATAGGCCAGCCGCGCGCGGGGTGCTGCGGTCGCAGCGATCTCCGCCAGGGTCTTTGGCGCATGCGCCCGCACAACTGCCTCTCGGAAATCAGGCCAGCTTTCGCGGGCCTTCAGAGCCGGATCAATCCATTCCGCAAGCTGTGGCACGCGCGCCAATGCCGAAGCCACCGCCTTGCTCATCAGCTTGGCCGAAACGCCCGCGCACAGAGCATAAACAGGCTCGGTCTGGGGCAGATCAGACGCTTCCTCAGGGCGCAGGATATGATCAGGATGCGCCATCTGCGCGATGCCATCGTAGAGCTCGACCCGCCCGGAAACGAGCCGCCGCGCCCCGGTCGGCAGCAACTTTTGCAAATAGTCACCGCGCGCGTGGAAGAAGACGAGCTGAAACTCGCTCAGAGCGTCCTGCACGATAATCCGGTAAGGCCCGCGCCCGCGCGGGGGTTGATGCAGCCCGATCGTGACTTCGACGGTCGTCACGCAGGGAAACTCCAGCCCCCGCAAAGTATCGCGCCGCGTTCTGTCGATCAGATTCAGCGGCAGGTGAAACAGCAGATCGCGTGGGGTCTCGATCTGCAAGGCACTGAAATTCCGCGCTGTCTTTGGACCGATCCCGTCCAGCGCGTCCAGCCCCGCAAAGAGCGGGAACAGGATTTCCGGCCGTGCGGCCACCTCAGCCTGCCCCGATCAGCGCCAGCCACTGATCTTCATCGATGACTTCGATCCCCAGCTCTGCCGCCTTCGTAGCCTTGCTGCCTGCACCCGGCCCTGCGATCAAGAGATCCGTCTTCGCCGAAACCGAGCCCGCCACCTTCGCACCCAGCGCTTCAGCGCGCGCCTTGGCCTCGGCGCGGCTCATCCGCTCCAGCGTGCCCGTGAAAACCAGTGTTTTTCCGGCCACCGGGCTTTCGCTTGTGCGCGCTTGCGGCGCGAGGATTTCAAGACACGCGGCCAGTGCGTCGATCTGTTCGGCCTCTGCCTGGAATCCGGCAATTAAAGATTGCGCCATCACCGGGCCGACCCCATCAATTGCGATCAGATCGGCAAAAGCGGCACTCTCTGGATCGCAGGCCGCGCGCAAGCTATCGCGCAGGCTGTCCCATGTCCCGTAATGCGACGCCAGCAATGCCGCAGTGGTTTCTCCAACATGTCGCAATCCAAACGCGAATATCAGCCGCGACAGAGGAATGCGCCGTTTTTCATCAATCGCATCAAAGAGCTTTTCAGCCGATTTCGCTCCCCACCCCTCGCGGTTCTTCAACTGACGCGGCTGGCCAGGGCCGAAGCGCTCGCGCAGCGTGAAAATATCCCTGGGCGTCGCGATCCATCCATCGCGCCAGAAACTCTCGATCTGTTTTGCACCCAGCCCTTCGATGTCGAAAGCCGGACGGCTGACGAAATGTTTCAGCCGTTCAACTGCTTGTGCGGGGCAGCTCATGCCGCCTGTGCATCGACGCACGGAATCGCCTGGCTCGCGCAGCGCTGGATTGCCACATTCAGGGCAGTGATCCGGCATCTGGAACCGAGCCGCATCGGCGGCACGGCGCGCCAGATCGACATCGCGGATCTTGGGGATCACATCACCCGCTCGGTAGACCTCGACCCAGTCGCCCACCCGAATATCTCGCCCCTCCCGGATCGGCGCACCGCGCGAATCTCGCCCGGCAATATAGTCTTCATTGTGCAATGTTGCGTTCGAGACGACCACCCCACCAACAGTAACCGGTTTGAGCCGCGCGACCGGGCTGAGCGCACCTGTGCGGCCGACCTGTATGTCTATTCCCTCCAGCAGCGTCCAGGCGAGTTCAGCAGGGAATTTATGAGCAATCGCCCAGCGCGGAGTCGTCGAACGCAGGCCCAGCCGTTCCTGCAGGGAAAGCGCATCTAGCTTGTAGACGACCCCATCTATATCATAGCCCAAAGTCGCGCGTTGCGCTTCGATTTCGGCATATGTGGCGAGCATTTCGTCAAGGCTTTCGCAGCGCCGAAACAACGGGTTTGTCTGAAAACCCAGCGCCTCGAGCCGCAAAATTGCCTGGGTCTGGGTTTCAGCCAACGGCTCGGATGTTTCACCCCAAGCATAAGCAAAGAACCGTAGCGGCCGCGCCCGCGTGATCTCTGGATCGAGCTGGCGCAAAGACCCGGCGGCAGCGTTGCGTGGATTGGCAAAAATCTTGCCGCCGACGGCCGAATGGCGCGCATTCAGGGAGGTGAAATCAGCATGCGACATAAAGATCTCACCACGCACTTCGAGGATATCAGGAGCGCCTGAGAGGCGGTGCGGTATCTCTGCGACCGTGCGCGCATTCGCCGTCACATCTTCGCCGGTCGCACCATCGCCTCGTGTCGCTGCGTAAACCAGAGATTGCCGCTCGTAACGTAAGGAGAGTGACAAACCATCTATCTTGGGTTCAGCGGTGAAGGCGAGCGGAATCTCTGGCGCGATATTCAGAAAGCGACGGATACCCGAAACGAAATCGGCCACGTCCTCTGCGGAGAAAGCGTTGGCCAATGAGAGCATACGCTTCATATGCGTGATCTTGCCGAATCCATCGGCCGGGGACGCGCCGATCTGTTTCAGCGGACTGTCGGCCCGCACAAGATGCGGAAACCGCGCCTCGATCGCTGCGTAGCGCAAACGCCAACTGTCAAACTCGGCATCTGACACAAGCGGTGCGTCATCTCGATGATAGGCCTGGTTGGCCTGCTCTATTTGCTTGGCGAGATAGGTGACCTCTTCGCGCGCCTGATCGGCATCAAGCTGCGCAACCTCGGCGCTCACGCGCTCTCGTTTGGACCTGTCATCTGGCGACACGTCGGTGCTCCATCGCTAACGAAATTCCGTCAGTCATAGGAGTGCGGTTCAGCATCGTCCAGTGGCAAGGCAATCAGATCTCAGGCGGAGATTGCGCTACGAGGCGGGGGCGCGTTGCTCAGCACCGGATCGCGCAACACATATCCACGACCCCAGACTGTTTCAATGTAGCTTTCGCCGCCGGTTGCCTCTGCCAATTTTTTGCGAAGCTTGCAAATGAACACATCGATGATTTTCAGTTCAGGCTCGTCCATTCCCCCATAGAGATGGTTCAGAAACATCTCTTTGGTCAATGTGGTCCCCTTACGCAAGCTTAGCAGCTCAAGCATCTGATACTCTTTGCCGGTCAGATGAATGGCCTTGCCTTCTACATCGACTGTCTTGGCATCAAGGTTAACCGAAATGCGCCCGGTGCGGATCACGGATTGTGCATGCCCTTGACTGCGACGAATGATTGCGTGGATCCGCGCGACCAATTCCTCGCGATGAAAAGGCTTGGTCAGATAGTCATCTGCACCGCCGCCAAAGCCACGCAATTTTGTATCCGTGTCAGCTTCCCCTGTCAGGATCAGAATCGGCGTGTCGATCCGCGCCAATCTGATCTGACGCAAAACTTCCAGTCCGGCCATGTCGGGCAGATTTAGATCCAGCAAGATCAGATCGTAGTCATACAACTTGCTAAGCTCAATCGCATCCTCGCCGAGGTCCGTGCAATAGACATTGAAGTTTGAGTGGGTCAGCATCAGTTCGATGCTTCGAGAAGTGGTCGGATCGTCTTCAACAAGCAAAACACGCATTCAGGTTCTCCTTCGCCGCTATTGCTTCACCTTGTCGTATAAAGGTTAATCTAAGGTTACCCGACTCTCCCCAATGGTTACAACCTAAAGTTGTCTGTATTTTTGCAAAGATGTGACTTTCAGGGCGTTCAAGCCGTGTTTCTCCACGGCAGTTTGCCACAACTCGAACTCTTCCTCGGACAGCGCATAGCGCTCCATCGCCGCTTTCTTGGACAGCAATCCTGATTCAACTGCCTGAATTACCACCGCTTTTCGACTGGCAACCCATCTCTTGGTATCTTTCGGCGGAAGATCTGCGAGCGTCAGAACAGTTCCGTCTTCCAAAGTCACGGCACGCGGGCCATCAACACGTTTGATATACATCACCAGATTCCTTCTTCACCCAACCCTTGGATGCCCAAAGAATCGCCTACTGTCATTAATTCCGGGTTGACTGCGCCTCGTTTCTGGCCTTGAGAATACGCGGCATTTTCTTATCTTTTTTAAAGAAATCTGCGAAAGTTCTCTGCCATGCCCTATGATCCCCCAGTAAATTCGCTTGGACTGGTCAAACCAGTCGAAGAGACCCGCGTCGTCGTCGCCATGTCCGGGGGTGTCGACAGTTCGGTGGTGGCTGCCGAACTCGCCACCGAAGGATATGATGTGGTCGGGGTTACGCTTCAGCTATATGATCACGGCGCTGCACTTGCAAAACAGGGCGCATGTTGCGCAGGGCGGGATATCCATGATGCGCGCCGTGTCGCTGAGGCGATGAATTTCCCGCATTATGTTCTCGATTACGAATCCCATTTCCGCGAATCAGTGATTGACGAGTTCGCTGATGCTTACCTTGCAGGCGCCACGCCGGTGCCGTGCATTCGCTGCAATGAACGCGTCAAGTTTCGCGATCTGCTGGACACCGCGCGCGACCTTGGCGCTGATTGCATGGCGACAGGGCATTATATTCAGCGCAAGATCGGCGCCGCTGGCCCGGAACTTCATCGCGCCGCAGATCCTGTGCGGGACCAAAGTTACTTTTTGTTCTCCACGACACGCGAACAGTTGGAATTCCTGCGCTTTCCGCTCGGCCATCTGACGACGAAGGCAGAGACTCGCGCGCTCGCAGCGCGCCATGGATTGAGCGTGGCGGACAAACCCGACAGTCAGGATATCTGCTTCGTCCCGGATGGGGATTACGCTGCTGTGATCAAGAAATTGCGCCCCGGTGCAGCAGATCCAGGCGAGATTGTGGATATGCAAGGTCAGGTCCTCGGCACGCATGACGGCGTGATCCATTACACCATCGGCCAGCGCCGCGGTCTGGGGATCGGAGGGCTGACAGAACCGCTTTATGTCGTGCGCCTCGACCCGGAACTGCGGCGCGTCATCGTCGGTCCCAAAACCGCCCTGGCGACGCGGCGTGTGCCGGTGCGCGAGATCAACTGGCTCGGCGACGCACCTTTCACGTCACAGCCCGAATGGGACTTACACGTCAAGATGCGCTCAACGCGCCCGCCGGCACCCGCGCTCGTGCGCCCTTTGTCCGAAACCGAAGCCGAAGTTGAATTGCTCGCCCCCGAACAAGGGATCAGCCCCGGTCAGGCCTGTGTTTTCTATGCGCCGGAAGATACGCGCGTCTTTGGCGGCGGTTGGATCTGGAAAGGGCGCTGACGCGCCCTTTCGGTATGGTGCGATTCGCTTTATGCAGGCCACAAGCGGAGTTTTTGAAAGGCTTATCCATGTGCAAGGTTTGGCGAATGCGATGCCGTGACGCTGCGGCGTCCGCACGCGTAATGTCGCTGGCATGAACGCCGCGCAGACGATGGCTGGCACAGACGTCTTGATCATGAGTTGCGGTGACCCGGCAGGGATCGGGCCGGAGCTTGCAGCTCGTGCGGCACGCTCTGACGTGCCGCGTTTCGTATGGCTGGGAGATCCTGCCCATCTGCCCGCCGACACCCGTTGGCAAGCGGTCACCTCACCAGCCGGGGCGCGTGCCTTGTCGCCCGATATCCTGCCTGTCTTGCCGCATGCGTTCCCCGCCCCGGCACGCCCCGGCCAACCCGATCCGGCCAATGCGCCTGCGATCATCGAAGTGATCCGCCGCGCAGTGGCGCTGGTGCAGTCGGGAGCCGCCTCTGGGCTCGTGACCTGTCCCATCAACAAGGCCGGATTGAAGACAGGGGCCGCCTTCGCCTTTCCTGGCCACACCGAATTTCTGGCGGATCTGGCCGGGGGCGTTTCTGTGGTCATGATGCTGGCCTGCGACACCTTGCGTGTGGTGCCGGTCACAATTCACATCCCCCTCTGCGATGTCCCACACCACCTGACGCCCGAGGCGCTGGAGCAATGCCTGCGCGTCACAAAGGCCGGGTTGATGCGTGATTTCGGCATCCCCAACCCGCGCATTGCTGTGGCCGGCCTGAATCCTCATGCTGGCGAGAGCGGGACAATGGGGCGCGAGGAAATCGAGATCACCGCACCTGTGCTTGAGCGGCTGCGTGCCGAGGGTTGGGATTTGAGCGGGCCGCTGCCTGCCGACACCATGTTTCATGCCAGTGCACGCGCGCAGTACGATGTGGCGGTCTGCATGTATCACGATCAGGCTCTGATCCCGATCAAGACGCTCGATTTCGCGGGCGGGGTCAATGTTACGCTGGGCTTGCCATTCATCCGAACCTCGCCAGATCACGGCACCGCTTATGGGATAGCCGGGAAAGGTCTGGCCGATCCAACCTCGCTTATTGCAGCCCTGCGCTGTGCCGCGAAAATGGCGGAGCAACGTCTATGATTGATGACCTGCCGCCGCTGCGCGAGATCATCCGCGCGCATGATCTGCGCGCGAAAAAGAGCTTCGGGCAGAATTTCTTGCTGGATCTGAACCTGACCGCGCGCATCGCGCGTCTTGCTGGTGATCTCTCAGGCGCAGATGTGCTGGAGGTCGGCCCCGGCCCTGGTGGGCTGACCCGCGGTCTCCTCGCCGAAGGCGCGCGCCGCGTGCTCGCAATCGAGAAAGACCCCCGCTGCCTGCCTGCGCTTGCCGAGATCGCCGAAGCCTATCCGGGACGTCTTCAGGTGATCGAAGGCGATGCGCTGGCCATTGACGCGACAGCGCATCTGCGCGCGCCCATCAAGGTGGTGGCCAACCTGCCCTATAACGTCGGTACGGAACTTCTGATCCGCTGGATGACCCCGGACCACTGGCCCCCATTTTGGGACAGCCTGACCTTGATGTTTCAGCGTGAAGTGGCCGAGCGTATCGTCGCACGGCCCGGTTCCAAGGCATATGGCCGACTGGCGCTGATGGTGCAATGGCGCGCCGAGGCACGGATCGCGCTCTCCCTGCCCCCGGAAGCCTTCACCCCGCCCCCCAAGGTCAGCTCAAGCGTGGTGCATATCACGCGCCTGCCCGCTCCGCGCTTCGCCGCGCAAGCGCGCACGCTGGAGCGCGTGGTCGCCGCAGGGTTCAACCAGCGCCGAAAGATGCTGCGCGCAGCCCTGCGCGGGTTGCATCCGCAGATCGAGGATCTGCTGCGCGCATGCACGATCGCGTCGACATCGCGGGCCGAGGAAATCGGGTTGGAAGACTGGTGCAAGCTGGCAAGGGCGTTGGATGCCGCGCAGTGACGATCAGAAAAATGCCACCCCTCACAAGGGGTGGCTCAGTCGACCCCGCTCTCGCGGGACAGGGAGGAATGTTTCCCGCCATCGCCTGAGCATCAGCATGAAAACATGACTTTGAGTAATACTATTATCGTCGCAAAACTTTGATCTCGATCAAATGCGATCTGCGTGCTCAATATCTGGCAACAATTTTTCGATGCGCCGAGAATTGTCAGAGAAGTTGACAAGGCCTGCGGTATTTTCGCGGGTGGACGACAGATATCTGGCCACCCCCCCCTTGCAGCAGGTTGCCAAACGGCATGGGTAGTCTACGCTAAGGGCAACTCGCGCGATGCCAAACCGGAACGAATACATGCAAGACAGGGAAGACATCCTCGATCTATCCAAGGCGCGCAGTCACGATGACTGGTTGGCACGTCTCGGGAACCGCGTGGCGACAGCAGGGCACTTCTACCCGCTCGGCCCGTATCATGCAGCGGCATATGCGGACGGCGGCACTACGCTTCTGGTCACCTTCGAATCCATTGACACCATTCGTCGCGTCGAGCGGGGCCAAGTGCCTTTGGGGCTGCGGATCGCCGCGCGCCACGGCTGGTCGAGCCTTGCACTTGTGGCGCGGGAACCACGCTGGTTTCGTGACAGCGAAGTTCTGGATTTCTTCGATGCGCAGATCGATACTGGTTTTTTCGATGGCTTTGACCGGGTGATCTTCTATGGAGCAGGCATGTCAGGCTATGCCGCCTGCGCGCTGAGCATCTGCGCACCCGGCGCAATCGTGTTGGCGGTTGCCCCACAGGCGACACTCGATCCGCAGCTTGCGCCTTGGGATCGTCGTTTTGCCAAAGCACGTCGGCTGGATTTCAACACACGTTTTGGCTTTGCCCCCTCCATGCTGGACGGCGCGCGCAATGCCTTTATCGTTTATGATGCGGGCCGTAGAAGCGACAGCATGCATGCAACCTTGTTCCGGCGCCCCTTCGTGACATTGCTCCGCGCTACTCACCTGGGCAGCAAGACCGAATCCGCGCTACGGCGCATGGGCGTTCTGGAAACATTGATCGAGACAGCGGCGCGCGGCCGTCTGACGCCCGCGCGTTTCCATGACATGATGCGCAAGCGACGCAATGATCCGACATATCTTTGCGCCCTCGTCAAACGCGCCGCGAAATCCGGGCACGCGCTCCTGACAATCACTGCGGCGCGTCATGCGCTGGCGCTTCATGACTGCGCCGTTACGCGACGGGAACTGGCGCGGGCGGAAAAAACGCGCGCACGGTCGAGGGCCTGAACACGAATCCGGCTGGAAAGCCCGCTCGGCTTGCGTATAAGACAGGCCATGATCCAGAGCCTGACGATCCCCCGCCCTGATGACTGGCACCTGCATCTGCGCGATGGCGCGATGCTGCAAGCCGTCGCGCCCGAGACTGCGCGCCATTTTGCGCGCGCTATCATCATGCCGAACCTGGTGCCGCCGGTCGTGACCGGCGCACAGGCCGAAGCCTATCGCGCCCGTATCCGCACGGCGACGCCGGACAGCTTCACACCTCTGATGACGCTTTATCTGACCGAGGCCACCGACCCTGCGGATGTGGTCGCCGCCCATCGTGCTGGGATCATCACGGCGGTGAAGCTCTACCCGGCCGGGGCCACGACCAATTCCGCATCCGGCGTGCGCGATTTTGACCGTGTGCGCGCCGTGCTGGATGCGATGGCCGAAGCCGGCATCCCGCTTCTGACCCATGGCGAAGTGACTGACCCCGAGATCGACATCTTTGATCGTGAAGCGGTCTTCATCGATCGCGTCCTTGATCCGATCCGCCGCGCGACACCGGGTCTGCGCGTGGTCATGGAGCATATCACCACTGCTGACGCGGTTGCCTATGTTCAAAGCCAGCCGGAAAATCTGGGCGCAACGATCACCACCCATCATCTGGTGATCAACCGCAATCATATTCTCGTCGGAGGCATCAAGCCGCATTATTATTGCTTGCCCGTCGCCAAACGCGAGACTCATCGGGTGGCCTTGGTTCAGGCCGCAACATCGGGAGATGCGCGTTTTTTCCTGGGCACTGACAGCGCGCCTCACACGGATGATGCCAAGGAATCAGCTTGCGGCTGTGCAGGATGCTTCACCGCCACGAATACGCTCTCGATCCTGGCGCAGGTATTTGAGGAGGCCGGGGCGCTGGACAGGCTTGCAGGCTTCACGTCGCGTAATGGCCCGGCCTTCTATCGCTTGCCCGAGAACACCACCACGCTCACGCTGCAGAAATCTGACACACCTGTTTCTTATCCTGCGAAAATCGAAAGTGGCGCCGGCCCTGTCACGGTCTTCGATCCCGGCTTCCCGCTTTACTGGCGCATTCTTGACTGAAAGGCCCTGATATGATCCCTGCCACCTATCCTGACCGGACGACAGTCGCTCGCCTGACCGCAAGAATGCTGCTGGACATCAAGGCCGTGCATTTCAACGCGACGGAGCCTTTCACCTTTGCGAGCGGGTTGAAAGCGCCCACCTATATAGATTGTCGCAAGCTGATCAGCTTCCCGCGCATCCGGTCGTCACTCATGGATTTCCTGACCTGTCGAGTGCTGGAGGATGCCGGCTTTGAAGCCTTCGACAATATCGCAGGGGGCGAGACAGCAGGCATTCCCTTCGCAGCACTTGTTGCCGAGCGCATGGCCCTTCCCATGAGCTATGTGCGCAAGAAGCCCAAGGGCTACGGGCGCAATGCGCGTATTGAAGGCGCGATGCGGGAAGGACAGCGGGTGCTTCTGGTTGAGGATCTGACCACTGATGGCGGCTCGAAACTCAGCTTCGTGGACGCGATCCGTGAGACAGGTGCAGAATGCGCGCATACAGCCGTGATTTTCTATTACGGCATCTTCCCGGAAACCGAACCGCGGCTCGCCGAACATGGGGTGAAGCTCCATTATCTGTGCACATGGTGGGATGTTCTGGCCGAGGCACGGCGCGGTGCAGATTTCGACGACGCGACGCTCGATGCCGTCGAAAGCTTCCTGCGCGCACCGCATGACTGGGCAGCAAAGGCCTGAGGCAGTTAACGCATGCTGTCAGATCCGCACGCCTCTTGACGAATGCGCATAAAATGCGCATATTTTGCGCATGCGTCCCTGTGCCATGGAGAGAGATATGAGCGTGAGAATGAACCTCGTCCTGTCTGACGATCTGAATTCAGCCATCGAGAAAGTCGTCTCGGACAGCGAAAGCAATAAGAGCGAAGTGATCCGCAAGGCGCTGCAACTGTTTATCGCCGCGCAGGAGGGCAAGAAACGCGGTCTGAAGCTCGGGCTGGTGGAGCCAAGCACGCGGCAGATGGAAACCGAGTTCGTGGGGCTGTGAGCAACCCGCCCACCTATGATCTCTCGGCGACGCCACCGGGACATTCCTATACGGTCACAGTGAAACCGGAAGAAACATCACGCGACGCATGGGTGCGGGTGATAAAGGATCTGGTTCTCTTTTCCGCTGCACTCACGTTTCTGGGCATTCTCGCGTGGATCTGTTTCATCACAGTCCAGTCTCCCACAGCCACCGCCGAAGAAAAGAAATGGGCCATGTCCTTCCTGACCGGCGCAGCAGACGGATTGGTGGGTTATCTGATCAAGAAATGACCGTTTGACCTGGCATGCAGGTCAAACACTCAGTTTCCTTGGCTTTGCTGACGTGCCCGTATATCCGCTTCGATCTCGCGCCAGCGCGCCACAGCGCGGTTGTGATCAGCGAGATTGGTGCTGAATGTATGCCCACCTGTACCGTCGGCCACAAAATAGAGATATGGCGTGTCATCGGGGTTCAATGCCGCTTCGATCGCCAGGCGACCGGGATTTGCAATCGGGGTCGGTGGCAACCCATCTATACGATAGGTGTTGAAGGGCGTCACGGCATCGAGCTCGGAGCGCCGCAATCCACGCCCCAAGGTTCCCTGCCCCATTGTGATCCCGTAAATCACAGTCGGATCGGTCTGCAACCGCATCGGAATGCGCAAACGATTGACGAAAACGCTGGCCACCTGACGCCGCTCATCTGCGACACCTGTCTCTTTCTCGACAATCGAGGCCATGATCAGCGCTTCTTCGGGCGACGCATAGGGCAGATCATCCGCGCGCTCTTCCCACAGGGCATTCAGAATGCGGGTCTGGCGGGCTTCCATCTCAGCAAGGATTTCCTGCCGGTCCGCACCGCGCGACACTGCATAGCTGTCAGGCGCAAGCCAGCCTTCTCGCGGCACCTCACCGGGATCGCCGCTGAGAAATTCCGCCAGACGCAGCCCTTCCCAGATCTGCCAGCTCGTTGCACCTTCGGCGACGGTGATGCGGTATTGTATATCGGCCTCGGCAGTAAAGCGCGCATACTCTTCGGGCGGGTCTTCATCACTGGCAAACTGGACAATCGTCTGGAAGCGCTGTGTCGCAGGGTCGAGCGCGCGCACCAGCGTATCGATCCGGGTCACGCCGATGCGATACTGGATCTCGGTCCCGCAGGTCGATGCACCGCCCCGTGTCAGAAGATCCATGATCTCATCCATGGAAGCGCGCTCAGGGATCAGATATGAACCGAACCGCAGACTATCGGCACGATCAGTATATTGTGCTCCGATCCGGAACACGGTTTCAGAGCTGACAGCCCCTTGTTCCGCCAATGCGGCCGAAACGGCACGCAGGCTGGACCCAGGTGCGACCCGAAAACAGATCGCATCTTCCAGCGGGCCCGCGACAAAGAAGCTGCGTTTTCCCGAAGATATCACAATCGCCAGCCCGATGAGGCCCACGATCATCAAGGTAAAGACATTGGCGACAACATGCCGAACCATCAGGCACTCGCTTTCCCGAAGATCAGACTGGCATTCGTGCCGCCAAATCCGAAGCTGTTGGACAGAGCAATCGCGATCTCGCGCTTGCGCGCCAGTTTTGGAGCGAGATCCAGCGGTGTGTCAACGGCCGGGTCATCAAGGTTCAGTGTAGGCGGTGCGATCTGATCGCGAATGGCCAGACAGCAGAAAATCGCCTCGACCGCGCCAGCCGCGCCCAACAAATGCCCGATGGCGGATTTCGTTGACGACATCGTGGCATGTGCCGCGGCATTGCCAAGCAAGCGCTCAACGGCAGCAAGCTCGATCACATCGGCCATGGTCGATGTGCCATGCGCGTTGATGTAATCGATCTGATCGGGCGAGATCCCCGCGCGGGTCACCGCGGCCTGCATCGAACGCAAGGCCCCATCGCCATCCTCCGACGGAGCCGTGATGTGATAGGCGTCGCCCGACATCCCATAGCCCAGCACTTCAGCGTAGATCTTGGCACCGCGTGCGACAGCATGCTCGTATTCTTCCAGCACGACCACGCCCGCGCCCTCGCCCATCACGAAACCGTCGCGATCGGCATCATAGGGCCGCGATGCGGCCTGCGGATCATCGGGTCGTTTGGTCGACAGCGCCTTGCAGGCGTTGAAGCCCGCGATTCCGATTTCAGAGATGGGGCTCTCCGCACCGCCTGCGATCATCACATCGGCATCGCCCCATTGGATCAGCCGCGCCGCATCGCCAATGGCATGCGCGCCGGTCGAGCAGGCCGTCACCACCGCATGGTTCGGCCCCTTGAAGCCGTAGCGGATACTGACCTGGCCAGACACCAGATTGATCAGCGCCGAGGGAATGAAAAAGGGTGACACCCGGCGTGGGCCGCGCTCCTTGATCAGCACTGCCGTATCCGCAATCGAAGAAAGACCACCAATGCCCGAACCGATCATCACACCTGTGCGCAAGCGGCTTTCTTCATCCTCGGGTATCCAGCCGGCATCGCGCACAGCCTGATCTGCGGCAGCCACACCGTAGAGGATGAACTCATCCACTTTGCGTGCCTCTTTCGCGGCCATCCAGTCGTCAGGGTTGAACGTACCATTCGTCCCATCGCCGCG
Source organism: Natronohydrobacter sp. (assembly GCA_007116445.1). Classification (GTDB taxonomy): domain Bacteria; phylum Pseudomonadota; class Alphaproteobacteria; order Rhodobacterales; family Rhodobacteraceae; genus Roseinatronobacter. Next base: position 13,729 of record SKIM01000239.1, on the reverse strand, counting down.
CGGCACCTCGCAGGCATAGGTGGTCGCAAGCGGGCTTGCATCAAAGCGCGTGATCGGCCCGGCCCCGGATTGCCCTGACAACAGTCTCGACCAGGTTTCTTCGACCCCGCAAGCCAGAGGCGAAACCATTCCCAGACCAGTTACGACGACTCTGCGCATTCTTCCCTCGTGGATTTAACCATGCGATTTTCTCAGGTGATACCGGGATTTTCAACAAGGGGAAAGGGTCAAGCCCGCGCCAGTTGCGAGCTTTCGCTGAAAACACGTCTCAGGCGCGCGCGACAGGCGCGCGGGTCCAAAGCCGATCCTCGGCAACGTAGGCTTTGGGAACGGATCAGCCTCTGGGCGCGAGACGATGCAACGCAAAACGCCACCCCGAATGGGATGGCGTCTGTGAAATCGGATCAGTCCGGATCGATCAGCTGGCTTCAGTGATGAACTTCACTGCATCGCCAAAGGTCTGGATGTTTTCAGCAGCATCATCGGGGATTTCGATACCGAATTCTTCCTCGAACGCCATGACCAGTTCGACCGTGTCAAGGCTGTCTGCGCCAAGATCGTCAATGAAGGACGCGCCCTCGGTGATCTTGCCTTCATCAACGCCCAGATGCTCGACCACGATCTTCTTCACACGATCCGCGATATCGCTCATGTTCTTCCCCTCAGGTTTTGCCGCTTCGCGGCCTGAAATTCCCTCGTCTGCCACAGCGCGCAGCAGTTGATCCGCGCCCCTTTAGGCACATTGTCCCGACAGGTCAAGGCCTCGGCTGCAACCCTGTCATGACCTTGCTGCCTATAGCACAGCCCCCGACGCACACAAATGTTTTGTGCGCTCAGACCATAGCCATACCGCCATTGACATGCAGGACGGCCCCGGTGACGTAGGCTGCTGCCGGACTACTGAGATATAGCGTTGCGGCCGCGATATCTTCAGGCGTGCCCATGCGCCCGGCGGGAATGCGCGCATTGATTGCGTCCTGTTGCGCCTCGGTCAATGCTTCGGTCATGGGCGTCGCGATGAAGCCTGGCGCCACGCAATTCACAGTGATGCCGCGCGATGCGACTTCCTGCGCCAAGGCTTTCGACAACCCCACCAGCCCCGCTTTCGAAGCGACGTAATTTGCCTGCCCCGGATTACCCGTTGCACCGACTACAGAGGAAATATTCACAATCCGGCCCCAGCGTGCCTTCATCATTCCGCGCAACACCCCGCGCATGAGCCGCATTGACGCTGTCAAATTTACATCCAGCACCTGCGCCCATTGTTCATCCGACATGCGCATCATCAGCGTATCGCGTGTGATCCCGGCATTGTTGACCAGAATGTCGAGCGCGCCCATCGCGTCCGTTGCCGCTTTGGGCAAGGCCTCGACGGCTTCGGGGTCTGACAGGTTGCAGGGAATGACATAGGCGCGCGCACCCAGGTCTTCCGCCAGCGCCAGAAGCGGGGTTTCGCGCGTGCCCGACAGCGCCACGGTTGCACCGGCCCCGTGCAGTGCGCGGGCAATCGCCGCGCCGATCCCGCCAGATGCCCCTGTCACCAGCGCAGATTTACCTGTCAGATCAAACATGAGATGTCCTTTCCTGCCCTCTCGCGTGATTTTGCCGCGTTCTATAGCAACTGAAGGGCGCCTGCACCATTGCCAAACTCAAGCCCATCTGATTTGCATCCCACGGGCTTTCAGATTGGAAGGACGCCTTATGCTCAGCCGCAAAGAAATGACCGCCTTGTTTCAGATCGGTGTGCAGGCCGCCAAACCTGCGGATGCTGTGCACAAGGCACTGGCCGAACTGCCGGATTTCGCACCTACGCAGGTCATCGCCTTTGGCAAGGCCGCCTGCGCCATGGCAGGCGCGGCGCTCGAGACACTGCCCAAACCGCGTCACGCCATGGTCGTAACGAATCCGGAAAACGCCGCACCCCTCGCCGGTGCCGAAATCTTCGTTGCCGCGCATCCCGTGCCCGATGAACAAGGGTTGCGCGCAGCCTGTACGGTCATGACCATGCTGGAAAAGGCCGATGCGGGGGACAGCATTCTGGCGCTGATCTCAGGCGGCGGCTCTGCACTTTTGCCTGCACCGATGCCCGGATTGAGCCTCGCGGACAAGGCCGAGGTGAGCCGCCTTCTGCTTGGCGCGGGGCTCGACATCACGATGATGAACGCGGTGCGCCAGCACCTTTCGCGCCTAAAAGGGGGGGGATTTCTGCGCATGGCTTCCCCTGCCCGCGTGACAGCGCTCATCCTGTCCGATGTGATCGGCGACGATCTGCGCGCGATTGCCTCCGGCCCGACCGCAGCACCGATCCTGCCGCGTGCGGATGTTGTTGCCTTGCTGCGCGACGCCGAGCTCTGGGAGCGCCTGCCCACGACCGCCCGGACCATCCTGGCGCGGCCTGACCCGGACGCCGATCTGCCTGCGGCACGCAACATCCTGATCGGCTCGAACGCGAAATCGCTCGAGGCCATGGCCGGGGCAAGACAGGACGCGCTCCGTGATCCCATACCGCTGGTCGGCGATGTGAACGAGGCCGCACAGCGCGTTGTCGCCCAGTTGCGCAACGGGCCCGGCCTCACTCTGATGGGCGGAGAAACGACCGTCCGGCTGCGGGGAACAGGGCGCGGCGGGCGCAATCAGGAACTCGCGTTGCGGGTTGCGCTGGCGCTTGATGGACAAGCGGGCTGGCGCTTCCTCTCTGCCGGAACGGACGGGCGCGACGGCCCGACCGAAGCCGCAGGCGCGATTGTGGATGGCGGAACCTGCGCGCGTATCCGCGCCAAGGGCGGCGATCCCGTTGCGCTGCTTGCCAATAATGACAGCTTCGCCGCGCTGGAGGGCGCAGGCGATCTGCTGATCACCGGGGGCACCGGCACGAATGTCGCTGATCTGCAAATCCTCTCGGTGGGCAAGTGATCCTCTTGCGAGGCGCGCGAGCCTGACCTAAAGACACGGCATGAGTACACATGAACGTCTTCTGATCATCGATTTCGGCAGCCAGGTCACGCAGCTTATTGCGCGGCGTCTGCGCGAGTTGAATGTCTATTGCGAAATCCACCCGTTCAATCGGGTCGATGACGCTTTCCTCGACAGTTTTGCGCCCAAGGCGATCATTTTCTCGGGCGGCCCGGATTCGGTAACCCGCGAAGGCTCCCCCCGGCCACCCGCGCGCGCTTTCACGCTTGGAGTTCCGATCCTTGGCATCTGTTACGGTCAGCAAGTGATGATGCAGGAACTCGGCGGGCTGGTCGAAAGCGGCGATGGTACGGCCGAATTTGGCCGCGCGCTGGTTTCCCAGTCCGGTGCACCGCTGCCGCTTCTGGAGGGCTGGTTCACGGCAGGCCCCGAGCAGGTCTGGATGAGCCATGGCGACCATGTCAGCCGCATAGCGCCCGGCTTCGAGGTCTATGGCACGTCTCCCGGCGCACCCTTTGCGATCACAGCCGATGTCACCCGCAATTTTTTCGCAGTCCAATTCCACCCGGAAGTCCATCACACTCCGCGTGGCGCGAAACTCTATGAGAATTTCGTCGAATTGGCCGGATTCACCGGGGACTGGTCGATGGCCAGTTACCGCGAGGAGGCGATTGCCAAGATCCGCGCGCAAGTTGGCGACAGGAAAGTAATCTGCGGGCTGTCCGGCGGTGTTGATTCTTCGGTTGCAGCCGTGCTGATTCACGAAGCGATCGGGGACCAACTGACCTGCGTGTTCGTCGATCACGGGCTGCTGCGTCTCAATGAGGCCGATGAAGTCGTCTCAATGTTCCGCGACACTTACAACATCCCGCTGATCCATGCCGATGAAGCCGATCTGTTCCTAGGCGAGCTGGACGGCGTTTCGGACCCGGAAACAAAGCGGAAGATCATCGGCAGATTATTCATCGATGTCTTCCAGAAATACGCCAGCGAAATCGAAGGCGCGGAGTTTCTAGCGCAGGGGACGCTCTACCCTGATGTGATCGAATCGGTCAGTTTTTCGGGCGGGCCATCTGTGACCATCAAGTCGCATCACAATGTCGGCGGCCTGCCTGAGAAGATGGGGCTGAAGCTGGTTGAGCCGTTGCGCGAATTGTTCAAGGATGAGGTCCGCGCGCTGGGGCGTGAACTTGGTCTGCCTGAAAAATTCATTGGTCGTCACCCCTTCCCCGGCCCTGGGCTTGCGATCCGGTGCCCTGGCGAAATCACGCGCGACAAGCTCGAAATTCTGCGTAAGGCCGACGCGATCTATATCGACCAGATCCGCAAACACGGGCTCTATGACGAAATCTGGCAAGCTTTCGCGGCAATCCTGCCGATGCGCACTGTGGGCGTGATGGGGGACGGGCGCACATATGACTTCGCGCTGGCCCTGCGCGCGGTGACCAGCGTCGATGGCATGACAGCCGATTACTTCCCGTTCAGTCACGATTTTCTGGGCGAGACTGCGACGCGCATCATCAATGAAGTCCGTGGCATCAACCGGGTCTTCTATGATTGCACCTCAAAGCCGCCGGGCACTATCGAACTGGAGTGACGCCTACATCTCGAGTCCTTTCGTAAACGCGCGATAGCGCGCGATCACGCGGTTATTGCTGGCCTCGATAAAGCCCGGTGCCGCAATCAACCGCGCAGTCGTCTGCGCAGTCGCGATGATCTGATGGCACTTATCGAGATTCGCTTCGCACCAGGCATATTTGTCTTCGAGATCCGAGAAATCGCGTGCAATCGGGACGAAATGCTCCCAGGGGCGGAACAGGCCGTCGTAGAAGGCCTGCCAAGCCATCTCCTGTCTCAGGATCAGACAGTTCGTCTCGCAAAGCCACGGAAAATTCGACGCCCAGTCATTCCCTTCGACCACAAGCTGATACCGATAGCGACAGGTTTCCGCGCGCTGGATGCGCCCGGACCGGCGCAACCCATAGATGCGCGACCAGAGCCGCGAGGCCGTGTCGACCAGCCCGAAATCGCAAAGCGGATGATCCTGAAATCTACGCACTAGCGCAAAGCGCGGGACAGTCATCATGTGCTCCAGACAGGTGTCGCGATCCACTCTCCCCGCCTGTAAATCCCGCGCGAGTGTGATCGGATGGCGGTCTTGTGCGTCGCGCCCATTGAGCGAGCCCCGCCAGAAGATTCGCGGCTCCTTGGTCTGGAATGGCATTGTGTCGCATGTGGCCCCACCGAAGAATGTCAGCGATCCAGGTTCGTGATAATGGGGCAGAAGCGGCCAGAGAATAGCGCCATGCGTTCCCACAGGCCGGTTGTGCTGAAACACCGGGATGATCTTGCCTTTCGGTGACAGGCGCGACGGGCCGATACGGCGGTCACGCATATCCGCATGAAAAGACAGCCCCTGCGGCGCCAGTTGATCCAGCAGATGTGCGGCACGCAAGGCGGATGTGCCACAGCGTGCCGTATCAGCGATCCATCCCTGTTCGCTTCGGGTGACGTCCTGCACATAGCGCCGGTTTTGCAGGATCGTGCCAGATCGATGATCATAACTGAAAAGCGACCGTGCGGGCCGTAACTGGCGCGATGCCCAGATATCCTTGCGCGCAAGGCTGATTTTTCCTTCCAAGACCGGGCTGATGCGGAAATCGGTCAATAGCTCGAGCACAGCATCACGATCATGCAGATCGTCGCCGTGCCGGGTAGATTCGCGCATGATGTCGCATGTCTGCATCATCTTCGCGCCCCCAGGGAAAACTACAGATGTGCAATAATCCCGCAAGCTGATTAAAATTTAGTATATCTCCGCGTCTGAATTTTGCGCGCGGCAGAACGATCTGGGGATGATTTTCGGGATCTGCTTCCAATCAGACAGCCTTGCGAAGCCGCCGTAACATTCGCATGCGCCGCCTATCGAAAGCCTTTTCTAACGCAAAAACGCGTGCTACGCAGTGTTCAAGGCAGAGAAACTGCCGGGGTGCGTGGCAACGTCATCATGGGCTGCACAAACGCATTCACAATAACAACTTGGGAGATATCCGATGAAAAAACTGCTTCTTGCCAGCACCGCGCTGGCATTCTCTGCGGGCCTGGCAAGCGCCGAGGTCAAGATGGGTGTGCTTCTGGGCTTCACCGGCCCTATCGAAGCGATCACACCGATGATGGCTGACGGTGCCGAACTGGCCTTTCGCGAGGTCAGCGACAGCGGGCTGTTCCTTGGGGGCCAGACCATTACCCCTGTGCGCGCTGATTCGACCTGCGTGGACAGCTCGGCAGCTCAGGCCGCCGCTGAGCGCCTGATTTCATCCGATGGCGTTGTGGCAATCATGGGTGCGGATTGTTCGGGCGTCACAATGGCGATCCTGCAGAATGTCGCCATGTCAGCCGGTGTGCCGATGATTTCGCCCTCGGCGACATCACCTGCCTTCACCACTGTCGATTCGAACGGGCTTTTCTTCCGGACCTCCCCCTCTGATGCCCGTCAGGGTGAGGTTCTTGCCGGGATCGTCAAGGAGCGTGGTTTCAGCGAAGTTGCCGTGACTTACACCAATAACGATTACGGTCTGGGCTTCGCCAATGCTTTCGAGGAATCCTTCATTGCACTTGGTGGAACGATCACCTCGAAAGTTGCGCATGAAGAAGCACGCGGCGATTACTCCGCAGAAGTCGGACAACTGGCCGCCGCTGGTGGCGATGCGCTGGTAATCCTTGGTTATATTGACGGGGGCGGCTCGATGCTGCGCACCTCTTATGAACTCGGGGCATTTGAGAACTTCTTCATCGGTGACGGCATGTTCGGTGATGAACTTGTGGCGTCTGTCGGCGACGGGATCGAAGGCACCGTCGGTACGGTGCCGTGGGCGGATGGCGAAGGTGCCGATCTTTTCCACGCCATGGCCGAAGAAGCCGGTTTCCAGGGGCAGTCAAGCTACACCCGCGAAAGCTATGACGCCGCTGCCCTGCTGGCGCTGGCAGCTCAGGCGGCTGGTGAGGCAACCCCTGCCGGGATTGCTGCAAATATCCTGAATGTTGCGAACGCGCCGGGTGAGGAAATTCTGCCGGGCGAACTGGCGCGCGGCCTGCAGATTCTCGCGGATGGTGGCGAAATCAACTATATGGGCGCGACCAATGTGACGCTTGTAGGCCCAGGCGAAGCGGCCGGGTTCTACCGTGAGTATGTCATCGAAAACGGTGAATTCGTCACAGTGCAGTTCCACTGACACGATCGGGATCCGAGAGGATCCTTTCGGCCCGGGGCATCTCCCCCGGGCCTTTTTCCGACAGGACCAGGGGGATGATGATGGCGATGATCCGGGTCGAAAACCTGCATAAGCATTTCGGCGGCTTTCATGCAGTGGATGGTGCAACGCTGGAAATCGCGAAAGGGTCGATCACGGGCCTGATTGGCCCAAATGGCGCTGGAAAAACTACACTTTTCAATGTTATAGCTGGCGTTCTTCCACCAACTTCCGGACGCGTCCTGATGGAGGGTGAGGACATAACCGGTTTGCCACCACATTTATTGTTTTCCAAGGGGTTGTTGCGCACATTTCAGATTGCGCATGAATTCCACTCAATGACCGTGCGCGAGAATCTGATGATGGTGCCGCCCGGTCAGTCTGGTGAAAACCTCTGGTCGGCCTGGTTTCATGGCGCGCGCGTGCGCGAAGAGGAAGCGCGCATCCGGGCACGCGCCGATGAGGTGCTGGAGTTTCTCACAATCAGCCACATCGCGGATGAAAAAGCCGGCCAGATTTCCGGCGGCCAAAAGAAGCTTTTGGAACTTGGCCGCACCATGATGACAGACGCAAAGATCGTCTTCCTTGACGAGGTCGGGGCGGGCGTAAACCGAACGCTGCTCAACACGATCGCCGATGCCATCGTGCGGCTGAACCGCGAACAGGGCTACACGTTCGTAGTAATCGAACATGACATGGATTTCATCGGGCGCATTTGCGATCCGGTCATCTGCATGGCGGAGGGCAAGGTTCTTGCCGAAGGCACGCTGGACGAGATCAAGGCCAATGAAGATGTCATCGAGGCTTATCTCGGCACTGGTTTGAAAAACAAGGTTGTGCAGGAGGAAGGTCATGTTTGATGTCATTCGGGGAGTTGGCGCCGGCCTTGCCCTCACCTTCGCGGCCACATCGGCCCAAGCGACAACTGAAGCCTGTTCTGCCCTGCCCGGCGGTTTTGAATTCTGCCCGGGCACATCTGCCTGGGCTGAGGCCGAGGTGATTCCCTTTACCAATGGGGTCGCTTTTGACCTGCCGCCCTATTGGCTTGAAGTGATGGAAGCGCCTGCCGAAATTGCTGGTGCCGCATCGCTGGAAGCCGCGCTTGACGCTTTGTCGGACCTGCACGCCAAGCAGGCGCGCAATGAAGGACTTGATGTCCCGGAAATTCTGGGGCGCGAAGCATTCGCAGTTGGGGAATTGGAAGCTGTGACTGTGACAACGCGCATGGAACTGCCCGAAGATGATCCGATGGTTTTCGTTACTATGATCGCCGGGCAGGGCGACAGGCGGCTGTTCGTGACGCTCGACGATGAAAACGAGGATGCAGCTGATGTCGAACAGGAATTACGCCGCATTGCGGATATGTTCGTTTTGCGGGGAGAATAAGCAATGGCGGAACCGTTTCTGATTGGTGAAGCCATGACCGGCGGCTATGGCGGCGCGGACATTTTGCATGATTGTACCATTGCTGTCGAAAAAGGACAGATCGCGGTCATCGTTGGCCCGAATGGGGCGGGCAAATCGACAGCGATGAAGGCAGTTTTTGGCATGCTCAAGCTGCGACAGGGCAGCGTGCGGCTGAACGGAGAAGAGATCAGCGCGCTCACACCGCAGGCGCGTGTTGCCAAGGGCATGGGCTTTGTCCCGCAGACAAACAATATCTTTCCATCGATGACGGTCGAGGAAAACCTCGAAATGGGCGCGTTCATCCGGCGCGATGAAATCCGCGGCACGATGGAGCAGATCTATGAGCTGTTTCCCATCCTGCGCGACAAACGGTGGCAGGCAGCTGGCGAATTATCCGGAGGGCAGCGCCAGCAGGTTGCTGTCGGGCGTGCGCTGATGACGCAACCGACTGTCTTGATGCTCGATGAGCCCACTGCCGGGGTCAGTCCTATCGTGATGGATGAGTTGTTCGACCGCATCATCGAGATCGCCCGGACCGGCATTTCGATCCTGATGGTGGAACAGAACGCGCGTCAAGCCCTGGAGATCGCAGACAAAGGCTATGTTCTGGTGCAGGGTGCAAATCGCTACACGGATACGGGCGCAGCGCTTCTGAACGACCCGGATGTGCGCAAAAGTTTTCTCGGGGGATAGAGGCTATGGAACCGCTCAATGCGCTGGTCAGCGTTTCAAACTTCATGCTCATCCCGGCGCTTGCCTATGGCAGCCAGTTGGCGCTGGGGGCGCTCGGGATCACGCTGATCTTTTCAATCCTGCGCTTCGCGCATTTCGCCCATGGCGACACCATGGCGTTGGGCACGGTCGCGGTGATCGGCGGGACATGGTTTCTGCAAGCTCAGGGGATCAGCATCGCGCCCCTGCCGACGGCGCTGCTGGCCATTCCTTTCGGGATACTTGTGCTGGGGCTCTACCTGCTTGCCGCGGATCGGCTGGTTTATCGCTACTATCGCCGCGTCAAGGCCAAGCCGATGATCTTCGTCATGGCCTCGCTGGGTGTGATGTTCGTGACCAACGGGATCACGCGTCTCTTCCTCGGCGTGGGTGAAACGCGGTTCGAGGATGGACAACGCTTCATCTTCACCGTGCGCGAGTTCCGCGAATTTACCGGTTTGGCCGAAGGACTGGCGCTGCGTTCGGCGCAGGCCATCACGATCGTGACGGCGCTGGTGGTGATGGTGGTGCTGTTCTGGTTTCTCAACCGCACCCGCGCGGGCAAGTCGATGCGCGCCTATTCGGACAATGAGGATCTCGCGCTGCTCTCGGGCATCAACCCGGAGCGCGTGGTTTTCATTACATGGGTGATCACGGCAATTCTTCTGGTGCTGGCAGGCACGCTCTACGGCCTTGATAAGGGCTTCCGACCGTTCAATTATTTCCAGCTGCTCTTGCCAATGTTCGCAGCCGCTATTCTAGGGGGGCTGGGGTCGCCTCTTGGCGCGATTGTTGGCGCCTATGTTGTGGCATTTGCGGAAATGGGCATCACTTTCGCCTGGCGTCGCGTCTTCAGTTATCTTGCGCCTGATGGTTTTGAGCCCACGACCATGATGCAGCTGCTGCCAGTGGATTACAAATTTGCGGTAACCTTCGCCATTCTGGTGATAGTGCTGCTGTTCCGGCCGACAGGTATCTTCAAGGGGAAAGTGCTATGAGCCTGACCGCACGTGATCTGGGCCTGTTTGCGATCATGTTCGCTGTGCTGGCCCTTGTCGCCACGTTCCAGAGCCCGCAGCTGGCTGTCACCATCCTGAACATGAGCCTGATCTCGGCGATCATGGCCTTGGGCGTGAACATGCAATGGGGTTATGCGGGCCTGTTCAACGTGGGCATCATGGGCTTTACAGCGGTTGGGGGGCTGGCCGTTGTGCTGATCGCCCAACCGCCTGTGCCCGAGGCCTGGGCCGCAGGCGGGTTGGGCGTCCTTCTGGGGCTGATGCTGGGGGTTGCGACGATCCTGGCCGCCGTGCTGGTTTACAAGCGTATGGCACCAGGCAAGCTGCGGGGCCTTTCCATCTTCGCGGTGCTGGTGCTGGGCTATGTCATCACCTCGCGCGTTTTTGGTCCTGCGACACAGGCGGTGCAGGCAGTCAACCCGGCCTCCGAGGGCTATCTGGGCGGTGCGGGCCTGCCGGTCATCCTCGCCTGGCCTGTCGGCGCTGTTTTCGCAGCGGGCGTCGCCTGGCTGGTCGGCAAGGTCAGCCTCGGGCTGCGCTCAGATTATCTGGCGATTGCCACGCTCGGCATTTCGGAAATCGTGATTGCCGTGCTGAAGCATGAGCGGTGGCTCGCGCGAGGTGTCAATAACGTCACTGGCATTGAACGGCCTGTCGTACGCCCCGTGGACTTGCAGCCGCTGCCCTGGGTGCAGTCGCTGGCCGAAACGATGGGCTGGTCTGTCTCGCAAGCCGCGAGTGTCGTCTCGGGCCTCGGCTATTCGGCGCTGTTCCTGATCGTGCTTGCGATCCTGATCTGGCTTGCGGAACGTGCACTGAATTCGCCCTGGGGCCGGATGATGCGCGCCATACGCGACAATGAGGTATCGGCCCGCGCCATGGGCAAGGATGTCACCCGCCGCCATCTGATGATCTTCGTTCTCGGCTCTGCGGTTTGTGGCCTCGCCGGCGCGATGATGGTGTCGATGGACGGCCAGCTGACGCCCGGCAGCTATGAGCCCTTGCGCTTCACCTTCCTGATCTGGGTCATGGTGATCGTCGGCGGATCTGGCAATAACTGGGGCTCGGTGCTCGGTGCCTTCGTGATCTGGTTTCTCTGGGTTCAGGTCGAACCCGCAGGCCGCTGGCTGATGGAAATGCTCACATCCGGTATGTCATTGGAAAGCGAATTGCGGCGCCATCTGCTGGACTCCGCGGCCTATATGCGCTTGCTGACAATGGGGCTTGCACTGCTGCTGATGCTGCGCTTTGCACCCAGGGGTCTGATCCCGGAACGCTGATGCGCGGCTGCGCCATCCTCTTGCCTGCTGCCGGCGCGGCGACACGGATGCGCGGGCGAGACAAGCTGCTGGAACCTGTCGACGGTCAGCCGATCCTGCGCCATGTGGCACGGCTGGCCCTGACTGTGTCGGCGAATCTGGCTGTCAGCTTGCGCGACCCTGACCCCGCGCGCCACAAGTCATTGGAGGGGTTGCCACTCGCGCGGCTATGCCTGCCGGATGCGTCCGAAGGTATGGCCGCGTCGCTGAGGGCCGGGGCGTCATGGGCCATGGGGCTGCCGGTGGGCGCCTTGATGATCGCCCTGCCCGACATGCCCGATCTCACTGCCCAAGACCTGCGCGCGCTGATCGCTACGCAGGCCGCAAATCCGAGCGAGGCTTTACGCGCCAGCGACATGGCGGGCCGTGCGGGTCATCCTGTCATTCTGCCGCGCCGACTGTTTGCCGACATGTTGCAGCTGCGCGGTGATCAAGGTGCACGACAGATTTTGCGGCGGCATCCCCCACGATTGCATGCATTGAAAGGCAAACGCGCGCTGACGGATCTCGATACGCCCGAAGCTTGGGCCGCCTGGCGCGCTGGCGCGCATTAACCCGCGCCTGCGCGCCGGTGACGTCTATTTTTTTCCGAACCTGCGTCCATGATGGCTGCGGCTTGCTGCGCAAGATGGCCCAATCCCAGCGCTTCGAGCTGCTCATGAATATGGCCAGGGCCATTGGTCGGGCGCAGCCAATGGGCAATCTTCGGGTCATACATCCGCGTCAGCCAGCGCAAGACATCCTGATCCCGGACATGCTGATAAACGGCATTGTTCCATAATTTGCGCAACGGCACGCCAATCTCTTCAAAATGCGCAAGCAAGGCTTCGGGCTGGTAGAGCGACACCATCGCATGCTGCACTGGCCGCCCTTCGGGTCCGATCACATTCAGCGCACCGGCAAAGCAGGACACATAGCGCAGGCTGGCGCAGCGCGGCGCGATCTGAGCTTGCGCCAGATGGCTGCGAAACCGCCGCCTGAGAACCGAGATATGCTGATCGCGCCGTCCGATCAGCTGTCGGCCATGCAGCGCAGAACCCTCGGAAAAAATGAGATATTTGCTGCGCGCATAAATCCGCATCTGCTCGGGCAAAGACAGCTCTTCGGGGAAGACCACCTGCACCCCCAACTGTCGCAAACAGCCCGCCAGATAAACCTCGGCTGCGTGAAATCCCTTTTCAGGGCTCAGCGCGGCGCGGCTGATGAAGCTCACCCCTTCTTGCGGCAGATCCGGCAGCTTGGCATGCACGCGCGCTTCCAGCAGATCCAGATAGCGCGGCGATGTCGGCACGCGCGATCCCAGATGCTCGGCCTGCGCTGCGATGTGAAGCCTGCGAAAGACCGTCGGCTCGGGGCAGAAGCGCAAGCGCGCCAGCGGCACGTCGAGCCAGTCCATCACAGCGCGGAACATGGCTGAGGGATGGGGTGCGCGAAAGCGCGGGTCGCAACTGAACACAAGTGGCCAATCTTGCGGACATTCAGCCAGCGACTGCGCCAGCCGAGGCACGGTCTCGGCGACAAAATGGCCGAAATGATTGTCATACATCGATACGAAAACTGCGGGCGGATCGACGATGCGCAACCGCCCGGAGGCCAGCACGGGCGGTTTGCAGGCCGGCTTGTCCTTGCGCCGGAGTCGTGCGTGGATCTGCTGGTCAAAATCAGGCCAGAACACCCCCGGCGTATCGCGATCCCGCGAGGGCGTGACCAGAACCGCATCGAACCTGGCGATGGGAGGCAAATCCGCTTCTGGCATGGGGGCGTTCATCTTGTTGACATGTTCCACTTGCACCTTTTCCCGCGCGCGTGTTGGTTGCACGTGGACGACTGCCCAAAATACACTGTTTTCTGCCTGCTCTGGCATCAGATCTGACCCTGAAACCGACAGCAAGTCAAACACGCAACACGCCTGCGGCCATCATGCCCTTCTCACATCGTCCCGCGCATGCTATGCCCGCGGCGATTTGAGGGTTTCCATGCTGCAGATTTTCTGGAAACCCTGACACCTACCCCGGAGTGGCTCTGTGACGCATCGCTTTGATCTTCTGGTTCTCGGCTCAGGCCCGGCAGGCAGTGCTGCAGCAATCACCGCCGCGCAGGCAGGGCTGTC
>SKIM01000074.1 GCA_007116445.1 Natronohydrobacter sp. | reverse complement strand
CCGTGCGCGAAACGGACGGCCCGACTGGCGCATATGCGCGTCCGGCCCCACGAATGGCACCGTCGCGGGCAAAGAGCGGATCAGATCAGGGTAACGCGGCTCGGACATGGCCCCATGGATAGGCGAGTGCTGCGGGCGCGGCAAGCTCAGACTGTCGCGCCCTGCCCCATCCGGTCAAGAAAGGCTTCGGCCTCGGCCAGCACGGTCTTGCGGCGCTCGGCATCCATCTTGTCGAAAGTGCGATACATCTGCGCCATGCGGGGGTTGCGCTCAAACCGCTCGCGATGCCGGATCAGGAAGGACCAGTACAAGAGGTTGAAGGGGCACGCCTCCGGGCCGGTCTTGGCCTTGACCTTATAGGCGCAGGATTTGCAGTAATCCGACATCCGGTCGATATAGGCGCCCGAGCTGACATAGGGTTTCGACCCCACGATCCCCCCATCTGCGAATTGCGACATGCCGATGACATTGGGCGCTTCGACCCATTCATAAGCATCCACATAAACCGCCAGATACCATTCGTGGACTTCTGCCGGGTTGATGCCCGCGAGCAATGCAAAATTGCCTGTCACCATCAGCCGCTGGATATGATGCGCATAGCCCAGATCCCGCGTCTGACCAATGGCTTGCGCCATGCAGTTCATGCGGGTTTCCGAACCCCAATACATTGCGGGCAGCTTGCGCTGATGGTTCAGCGCATTGCGGCGGGTGTAGTCCGGCCCCTCAAGGAAATAGATGCCCCGCATGAATTCGCGCCAGCCGATGATCTGGCGGATGAAGCCTTCGACGGAATTCAGCGGCGCATGACCGGCGTGGTAAGCGTCCTCCGCCTTTTTGCAGATTTCAATGACGCCAAGCAGTCCCGCATTCAGATAGAGCGCGATCACCGCGTGATAGAGATGCGGATCGCCTTCGAGCATCGCATCCTGATAGGCCCCGAAATCCGGCAAGGCATGTTCGACAAAATGGTTCAGCGCGCGCAGCGCTCCGGCGCGGTCGGTCTGATAGGGAAAGGGCCGAAGCGCTCCGAAATTCGCGCCAAACCGCGCCTCAACCAGATCGAGCACTGCGTCGAGCACCGGATCGCCCCGCGCCTCGGGCGGGCCTTTGCGAAAGAGATCCGCCTTGGCGGGCTTGCGGTTGTCGTGGTCAAAATTCCACTTGCCGCCTTCGGGCTGGTCGCCATCCATCAGCAGCCCGGTCTTGCGGCGCATCTCACGGTAGAAATATTCCATCCTGAGCGCCTTGCGCCCCTCGGCCCATCTCGCGAACTCCTGATGCGAACACAGGAAACGGTCATCGGGCAGCAGGGTCATGTCGAGCGGTGTGTCGCGCAACGCCCCGATCAGCCGGAACTCGCCCGGCTCCGTGGCGATCACGGCTTTCGCGCCGGTCTCCGACGCACGGCGCAGCAACTCGCCGGGGATGGAGCCTGCGTTTTCCGGGTCATCGAGCCTAGTATAGGCCACCTGCCAGCCCTTCGCGCGCAACTCGCCCGCGAATTTGCGCATCGCGGTGAAGAGGAAGGCGATCTTCATCGGATGATGCGGCACATATTCCGCTTCTGCCGCAACTTCGGCCATGACCACCAGATCGCGGTCCTTGTCGGCCGCGCGCAAGGCGGCGATGTCTTGCGAAAGCTGGTCACCCAGCACGAGCACCAGCTTCACCATGGCACAGGCTTTCCCGCCCAGTCGAAGAACTGGCCTGATTGCGCGGGCGTCAGCCCGTCGATCACACGCAGCAGATTGGCGGCGGCATCTTCGGGCGGCACAGCGGGGTGGCGGCCCAGATATTTCTCGGTGAAGCGCGTGGCCACTGTGCCGGGGTGCAGCGCCACGCAGACCGCGTGCTTATGCGTGCGTCCCAGCTCCACGCCCGCGCCGCGAATGATCTGATTCAGCGCGGCTTTGGACGCGCGGTAACTGTGCCAGCCGCCCGCCCTGTTGTCGCCAATCGAGCCCACGCGCGCCGAGAGTGCCGCCATGACCGCAGCTTCCTCCTTCGGCAATAAAGCCACCGCATGCTTCATCACCAGCGCAGGCCCGATCGTGTTGAGCGCAAATTGCGCGGCCATGCCCTCTGCGCTCAGATGCTTGAGCGCCTTTTCGGGGCTGTGGCCATCGATTTCCAGCGCGCCCGTGGCGATGATGATGCGCTGGAACGGCCCGGCCAGCGCGCCCAGATGCTGCGCGACGGACGCTTCATCAGTGACATCCAGCCCGTCATCCCTGCGCGACAGGGCCGTGACCTGCCAGCCATCTGCCGCAAGCGCCGCACTGAGCGCGCGTCCGATCCCGCCTGATGCCCCGATGACCAGCGCCTGTTTCATGCTACACTCCCTGTCCGTGTCACGGCGCAGGTAGTGCCGCCGGGCCCCGAGTCACGCGCGGACCAGCGCTTCCGCCCATTTCCGCGCGACCGGACCGACCAACGCGGCCAGCGGCACGGCGATCACCCAGGCGACCGAGAACGCATAGGCCCAACGCGCCACAAACCCCGCGTCAAAGCCCGTATTCACTGCCGTGATGAAGCCCGACATGATGATGGACATGAAGGTTCCCATCAGAACCCCGGTGACAATGCGCAATTTCATCTGATTTCCCTCGCTTGCT
>SKIM01000157.1 GCA_007116445.1 Natronohydrobacter sp. | reverse complement strand
CTGGCCGAAGTGACGGTTCTGACCATCGATTATGCCAAGCGCCGCGTCACTCTTGAATGTCGCTGCTTGGTAGGGAATACGGTGGTGCTGAACGGTGAGGCGACCGTACTCGCGCCAAGCCGTTAATTCGACTGAGATCAGGGGCTCCGCAGGCAAACGCGCACGCGCCCCGCATGAGGGCAGATGCAGATCTACCACCACTGGCGCGACCTCCCCCCCCAAGCCAAAGGCGCGTCCATCGCCCTAGGCAATTTCGATGGTGTCCATCGCGGCCATCAGCATGTGATCGATCTGGCACGCCGCCCGGATGCGCCTTTGGGCATCCTGACATTCGAGCCGCATCCGCGCGAATTCTTCGCCCCTGATGCACCGCCCTTCCGGCTGATGAATGCCAGCACCCGCGCCCATCGCCTCGACTGGTTAGGGGTGGAGCATCTGTTTCAGTTTCCCTTCGACGCCGAACTGGCCGCGCTGAGCGCGGGCGCTTTCGTCGATGAGGTGCTCGTGGCAGGGCTTGGCTTGCGTCATGTGGTCATCGGCGCGGATTTCTGCTTTGGCAAGGGCCGCGCGGGGACTGCCGAAGACCTGCGCCGTCATGGCGCGCGGCACGGTTTCGATGTCACCATCGCCCCCCTGCAAGCCGCCGGGGATCAGGTCTTGTCCTCGACTGCGATCCGCGTGGCGCTCAGTGACGGCCAGCCCGAGAAAGCCGCTGCGATGCTGGGCCATTGGCACCGCATCGACGGCGCGGTTCTGCACGGCGAAAAGCGCGGGCGCGAGCTGGGCTATCCGACAGCGAACATGTCCATCGCCGGGCTGCACCCGCCGCGTTTCGGGGTCTATGCGGTGCTGGTCGATGTCCTGACCGGACCGCATCAGGGCGCGTATCATGGGGTGGCCTCGCTGGGCGTTCGCCCCATGTTTGGCGAGAACCTGCCCAATCTTGAAACCCATATCTTTGACTTCAAAGGGGATCTCTACGGGGCAGAGCTGTCCGTCGCGCTGGTCGCCCATCTGCGCGACGAGATGCGGTTTGACGGTTTGCCCGCGCTGATCACCCAGATGGATGCCGATAGCGACGCCGCCCGCGCGATTTTGCGCAAGCTCTGAGGCGCGCGGCACCGTCGTCGGAAAAACTTTGCTCCGGTCAGGGAACCGATAGCGCGTCGCAATCGTTCGCGAAGCATGGATGATATTGCGCTGATGTCTCAGGCTGTGTGCGGGCCTGCCCCGAGCCCTCAGGATTTGCTGGGGGCCTGGAACCTCGACCCTGTTGTGACCATCGCTCTGACGAGCTGCGCAGCCGCGGGCTTCTGGACGCTGCGCCATGCCAGCGCGCTGCGCCAACGCGCCTTCGGGACGGCCACGCTGTTCTCGGTCATCGCCTTCATCTCGCCGCTCTGCGCGCTGACAGTCGCGCTGTTTGCGGCGCGCAGTGCCCATCATCTGATCCTGCTCTCGGTGATCGCGCCCGCCCTCGCGCTGGCCTTGCCACTGCTGCGCGTGCCGGTCGCGGCCAGTTTCATCGCGCTATCCGCCGCGCTCTGGCTCTGGCATCTGCCTGCGCTTTACAGCGCGATCTGGGATTCGGTCTTGTGGTATTGGGTCATGCAGGTGGCGCTCCTCCTCCCGGCCTGGGCGTTCTGGTCGGTCATCCTGTCAGGGCGCAGGCTGCTGGACGTGGTCTGGCTGATCCCGCTTGTTGGCCAGATGGGGTTTCTGGGCGCGATCCTGACCTTCGCCAATCGTCCCTTCTACCTTGAACATCTGGCGCTGGCCGAGCGGTTCGGGATCACGGCGCTGCAGGATCAGCAACTGGCCGGGCTGATCATGTGGGTGCCGGGCATGCTGCCGATTGCAGCGCTCGCGGCCACTCTGGCCTGGGGTCAGCTTGCCGCCACGATGAGGCAGGCATGATCGCGCTGCTCAAGACCGTGCATATCATCGGTCTGTCGATCTGGATGGCCGGGCTGATCGCGCTGCCCGTGATCATGCAGGTCTATGGCCGCCGCGCCGAAATGCAGACCCAGCCGGGCTTTGATGAGTTCCGCTGGCTGACCCACTACGCCTACACGCGCGCCGTCACCCCGGCGGCGATCATAGCCATAGCTGCAGGCACGGTCCTGATTTTCGCCCATCATGTGCTGGCCCCCTGGATGCTGGCCAAACTGGCCGCCGTGTCCGGGATGGTGTTGCTCCATGCATGGCTGGGACATGTGATCGTGCAGGCCGGAGAGCAGCGCGGCAATTACCGCATGCCCCCGGTCGGGCTGGCGCTGCTGCCAGCATTCGGGCTGATCGCACTCGTGCTGTGGCTGGTGCTGGCCAAGCCCAATCTCGATACGCTGGTCCTTGCCCTGCCGGACATCCTGCGCGAGCCGCGCGGCAACGCCATTCCGGCGCGGTTTGATCCGCTATGAGATCTGTGCTCTTTCTTGCAGTGGTGCTGACAGCGGGCTGCGCCGGGCCCTTGTCCACGCTTGATCCCGCCGGACCAGTCGCAGGGCAGATCGCCTGGCTGTGGTGGGCTATGCTGGCGGGCGCGGGGGTGCTGACGCTGCTGGTGCTCGTGCTGGTCGCCATGGGTTTTGGCGGCCCGCGCCCGGTCGCGGCGCGGGTCT
>SKIM01000090.1 GCA_007116445.1 Natronohydrobacter sp. | reverse complement strand
GTCCGTGTACTCGCGCCCGTCGCTATCGGTCAGGGTCGCGTTGCGGGCTTTGGTGAAGCTCACCGGGAAGGCGCGGCAATAGCTGCGCGCCTGCGATTCCCGGCGGTCATAGATCGTGGTGATCGTGTTGGTCATGGCAATATGCCTTTCAATTCGGAAAATGGGGTCAACTTACGCAGCGAGGCGCAGCGACTTGCGGGGCAGGCTGATCGTGACCAGATGTTCGGTCGCGTGCTTGCCGCCAAGATGCGCATCGCGTTCGTAATGCGGCGCATCGGTGAGTTCGCCATCCATGTCGCGCGCGAAGCTGCGAAACAGCCCCCAGGAGGCTTCGTTTGAGCGCGTGATGGTGGTTTCCATCTGCCGCACTGTGCGGCATGCGGGACGGTTCAGCAATTCGCGCAACATCTGCTTGCCCAGCCCCAGCCCGCGCGCATCGGCATGCACCGCGACTTGCCAGATGAACAAGGTCTGCGGGCTTTCAGGCGGGATATGGCCGGAAATCCAGCCAAGCATCTGACCATCGCGTTCGGCAAGAATGCAGGTTTGCGCGAAGTGATCGCATTGCACGACATTCATATACATCGAATTCTGGTCCAGTGGGGGACAGGACGCGACCAGCTGCCAGACATCCGAGCCGTCATCCTTGGTCGGACGGCGGAAAGTGACGGGAGCTTGCGCGCGGATGGATACGGAATGTTTTGTCATGGTCCCTGTTGAGGCTGCTTCGGATTGGAGTGCTATATATAACGAAAGAATATTACTTTTCAATGACAATAAAATAATTCAACATTTTTCCTTTCTTATCAGATTTTTATGACCAAGCTGCGGGCTTCAGATGCTCAATTTGATCATTTTTATTTTGATTTATTAATTTTCACCAAGGCGAAACGCCCGACAGGCCAATTCGGTTCCGTCGCGCGCAAGTCTTGCGCTTTGCACAGGAAAAGGGCACTCTCGGCTCCGCCTTCGACAGGATGCCCGCCCCAGTGATAGAACGCTCTTCTGAAACCCTGATCGCGCTGCGCCGCATCGTTCATGCGCTCGAATCCAATGCGCGCCAGATGGCGCGCGCCTCGCAGCTGACACAGGCGCAGTTGCTGGTGTTGCTTGAAGTCGCGCGCAAAGGTCATGAAATGCCGCGCGACATCGCGCGTGCGCTCGGTGTCGGCCAGGCGACCGTGACGCTGCAGATCGACAAGTTGGAGGCACGGGGGCTGGTGCGGCGCGAAAGACGCCAGGCGGACCGGCGGGCCGTCTGGGTGATCCTGACCGAAGCCGGGCGGGGCTTGCTCGACGAAATCCCCGACCCTCTGCACGAACGTTTCACGCAGCGCTTCAACCGGCTTGCACCCTGGGAACAGACACTGATCCTGAGTGTGACCGAACGGCTGGGGGCGCTGTTTGACGCAGATGATGCCCCGGCCTTCCCGACAACCGAGCCGCAGGACGTGGTGGCGCGCCGTAGCCCCCCCGCGCTGCGCCCCGAACCGTAAGGCTTGACGGCGCGATCCCGGATCACAATCAGGTCAGACCACGGCCCCGCGCCCATGCGACGCAGCCGATTTGACCCGAAAGGGATTACAAAACCGCGCCAATATCGCTACAGTCGGGGAAAATAAATTGAGGCAGAGATGAGCAGACTGATCCTTTCGCTGTTGCTGGTGGCGACCCTGGCCGCCTGCGGGAGCCGTGACCGGGGGAATTTCTCGGCGCCACGCAATCTGGACAATGCCTGTCTGATGGAACGCGAGCGGCCGCAATATTTTGCGGCGATGCGGGCCTCGGAACGGCGCTGGGGCACCCCTCTGCCCGTGCAGATGGCCATTATCCACGCAGAAAGCCGGTTCATCGGCGACGCCCGCACACCGGTCCGCTACACGCTGGGCGTGATCCCGATGGGGCGGCAATCCTCGGCGTTGGGCTATTCGCAGGCGCTGGACGGCACCTGGGCGGAATATGTGCAGGAGACGGGCAACCGCCGCGCCTCGCGCACGAATATCCGCGAGGCGGCGGATTTCGTCGGCTGGTACAACAGCAAGACCCGCGAGCGTAACGGCGTGGCCCTGACCGATGCGCGCAACCTCTATCTTGCCTATCACGAAGGCCATGCGGGGTTCCGGCGGGGGTCGTATAACGCCAAGCCCTGGCTTCTGGGCGTCGCTGATCGCGTCGCGGCCCGCGCAGCGATGTATGACCGGCAATTGCGCGAATGTGGCCGACGGTGACCGGCTGGCAAGGGGCTGGGGCCAGTGGCCCTCAAAATTTCACGACACTGCCCCAATCCTGCCGCGCACCATCAGCTATGCAGGACTGACCAAAGGTTAACGTGTCGAGGCCACAGATGAGTTTGTCGGAAATCCTGCCCCGCATCCTGAAACCCGAAACCGTCGTGGCCGCGTTCAGCGCCTTGCGCCGCAGGACAGATGAGGACGAGGATCAGTTCGCCCAACGCCTCGACCAGCTCTCGGTCCAGACCGACTGTCGCCTGCCCCGACGCGGCTATTTCAAGGGCTGATTGCAGGTTCGGGCAGATCCAGCGCCTGCATCAGATCGCGCACTTCCTGACGCGCCGCGATATGCGACATGGTCATCGCGCCAGCGCCGATATCGCTCATATCCATCAGCGTCAGGCCCTTGGGAAACAATTCGCGGAAGATCACCCGCTCGCTGAACCCAGGGGCCACGCGGAAGCCGATACGGCGCGACAGCTGGTCGAGCGCATCGCCAACCTTGCGTTTGTTATGCATCGCAGTCGTGCCCATCCGGTTGCGCAGCACGACCCAGTTCAGCGGCCTGAGCCCGGCCTGCGCGCGGGTCTGGCGCGCTTTCCACACCATCTCGGAATAGATCGAGGGCGCCAGCACGGCGCCGGTTTCAGGATCCGTGCGCGCGAGCAGGTCGAAATCAATGAAACTGTCATTGATCGGCGTGATCAGCGTATCGGCGACGGAATGGGCGAACTGGCTGTAACGGGTATGTGAGCCGGGGCAGTCAATAAGGATGAAATCGCTCTCGGCGCTCAAGCCTTCCAGTGCGGCGCTCATGCGGGCATCCTGCAGTTGCGGCCCCTCGGGCAGATTGAAGGCGCGGGCGTCCGGCAGCGGCATGAAGCGCGGGCATGGCAGCTCCAGCCCCTCGCGCGCCATCCAGGCCTGCCGGTTTTCGATATAGCGCCCGAAGCTCAGCTGGCGCAGGTCAAGATCCATCGCCCCGATCCGGTATCCCATCCGCGCCAGTGCGATCGAGACATGCATCGAGACGGTCGATTTGCCCGACCCGCCCTTTTCATTGCCCACAACGATGATATGCGCCACCGCTTCGCCTCGCTCGTGATTGGATCTTCCGCATCGTCTAGGGCCTGCGCAGCGCAGTGACAAGCCCGCATCGCGCAGCCTTCAAAGCCTTGGTCACAATGGCAAAAGGCGTGGGTTTCCCCACGCCTTCGCCGGTCATCTGCACAGGGGGGGGGTCAGAAACCCAGACCTGCATATTTGTTCTTGAACTTCGACACTTTGCCGCCAGTGTCCAGCAGACGGCTGTTGCCGCCTGTCCAGGCCGGGTGCACGCTGGGGTCCACATCGAGCGCAAGCGTGTCGCCCTCGGAGCCCCAGGTCGATTTCATCTGGACGACCGTGCCATCGGTCATCTTGACATTGATCAGGTGGTAGTCGGGATGCGTATCGGCTTTCATGATTTCGCTCCTCAGGCTTTCGCGGACAGCGGACGGTAATTCGTTTTCTCGACGATGCGGGCGGATTTGCCGCGACGGTCGCGCAGATAATAGAGCTTCGCACGCCGCACGCGGCCACGACGCACGACTTCGATGCTGTCGATATTCGTCGAATAGAGCGGGAAAACGCGCTCGACGCCTTCGCCGAAAGAGATCTTGCGCACGGTGAAGGATGCGCCGATGCCAGAGCCGCCCTTGCGGCCGATGCAGACGCCTTCAAAGTTCTGGACGCGCGAGCGGGTGCCCTCGGTCACTTTATAGCCGACGCGGATGGTGTCCCCGGCCTTGAAATCCGGGATGGTTTTGCCAAGCTCTGCGATTTGCTCGGCTTCAATCTGTGCGATCAGGTTCATCGCTGGTCCTCTTATCGATGCACGCGGGTTTGCCCACGCTGGTGATGCCGACCAAGAGCTCTGATCTTCGACCGGGTCCGCCTGATGCGCCCGTCAGAGAATGGTCCTGCTGTTCTTCGTCCTGCGGCCCTGTCCCCTGCCCTGCCGAAGCTGTCAGGTCTGCGAACAAGACGCGCGCCTGCACCGGTTAGCGGTGCAGATGTGCCCCGATAGGCCGGTGCGGCCTTCACGTCAAGGCTGATAGCACGCCCTGACATGGCCTGTTTGCCCCGCGCGCGACATGGGCCGCGCGCGGGGCAAACAGTCTGGCTTACGCCATTGCCGCCTTGGCCTTGCTCACGATCTGGCCGAAAGCGTCAGGCTCGTGCACAGCGAGATCGGCGAGAACCTTGCGGTCCACTTCGATCCCCGCCAGCGTCAGCGCATTGATGAAGCGCGAATAGGTCAGCGTCGGATCAATCTCGCGCACGGCGGCATTGATTCGCTGGATCCAGAGCGCGCGGAAATTGCGCTTGCGCACCTTGCGGTCGCGGGTGGCGTATTGGTTGGCCTTGTCGACCGCCTGGGTCGCCGTGCGGAAATTCCGCGAGCGCGCGCCGTAATAGCCTTTGGCCGCCTTGATCACCTTGCGGTGACGGGCGTGGGTGACAGTGCCTGATTTAACGCGTGACATGACAGGAACTCCTTAGCGGTCGTAGGGCATGTATTTCTTGACGATGCGCGAATCCTGATCCGACAGGATCGTGGTGCCGCGCGCGTCGCGAATGAACTTCTTGGTCCGCTTGATCATGCCATGGCGTTTGCCGGCCTGACCTGCCTTGACCTTGCCGGTCGCTGTCATGGAAAAGCGCTTCTTCGCGCCGGATTTGGTCTTCATCTTGGGCATTTCCATCTCCTTTCACTGGAGGGGTGGATCATACGCCTCGGCATGCCACTCGGGCCGGGCGCATGTACTCAGAGCGCGCCGCATACCCCAGACCGGGCGGCAGCGCAAGGGCTCAGACGCACCGGGCAGACAACACTGAAAAAGCGCATCCGCGCGGCTGATCGCGCCTGGGTCACGTCGCGGGGTTATTCCGGCTCACCCTTCATGATCAGATGTTCCGCACAGGGCGCGACGCGCAGGATATTGGTCGTGCCGGGCTGGTTGAAGGGGATCCCCGCCGTGACCAGGATCTGATCGGTTTCCTTGGCGAATTCATATTTTCGCGCCACGCGAACAGCATTGATCACGGCTTTCTTGAAGCGCTCGACCTCGCCGGTCACAGTTTCGCAATGCACGCCCCAGACCAGCGAGATGCGCCGGGCGACGGGCTGGAACTGCGTGATGGCGATGATCGGCACATGCGGGCGTTCGCGCGCCACCAGATTGGCTGTCGTCCCTGACTGGGTGAAACAGCAGATCGCAGCGATGTCGGTGGTCTCGGCCAATTCGCGTGCGGCGGCCACGATCCCATCAGCGATGGTGTGGTGACGCACCTTGCGGGAACTGTCGATGATGTCGATATAGGTCGGATCGCCCTCGACCTCGATGGCGACATTGTTCATCGTGGTGACGGCCTCAATCGGGTATTGACCGGCCGCTGATTCTGCCGAGAGCATGACCGCATCGGCCCCCTCATAGATCGCGGTGGCGACATCCGAGACTTCGGCGCGGGTCGGCACCGGGCTTTCGATCATCGATTCGAGCATCTGCGTCGCCACGATCACCGGCTTGGCCGCAGCGCGGGCGCGGCGCACAAGCTGTTTCTGGATCGGCGGCAGGTTCTGAACCGGCAGCTCCACCCCCAGATCGCCCCGCGCGACCATGATCCCGTCCGAGACTGACAGGATCTCGTCAAAGGCCTTGACCGCGGCAGGCTTCTCGATCTTGGACAGGATCGCCGCGCGGCCCTGCGCCAGCTCGCGCGCTTCGGTCACGTCAGAGGCGCGCTGCACGAAGGACAGCGCCAGCCAGTCCACGCCCAGACGACAGACAAATTCCAGATCCTTGCGGTCCTTGTCAGACAGTGCCGCCAGCGGCAGCACAACATCGGGCACATTCACGCCCTTGCGGTTGGAAATCGTGCCGCCGACGATCACGGTGCAATTGGCATATTCGGGGCTGCAGGTATCGACGCGCAGGCGGATCTTGCCGTCATTGACCAGCAATTGCGCGCCCGGCTCCAGCGCCTTGAAGATCTCGGGATGGGGCAGGTTCACCCGCGCGCTTGTCCCCGGCGCAGGGTCGAGGTCAAGCCGGAAGGGCTGGCCCTCGGTCAGTTCTTCCGCGCCATTGAGGAAGGCACCGACGCGCAGCTTGGGGCCTTGCAGATCAGCGAGGATGCCGATGGGACGGCCCAGATCGCTTTCGACCTGCCGGATGATGGCATGGCGCGCGGCGATTTCGTCATGGCTGCCATGGCTCATGTTCAGCCGGAACACATCCGCGCCCGCCTCGAATAGCGCGCGGATCATTTCATAGCTGGAAGAGGCCGGGCCGAGTGTCGCCACGATCTTGATCATCCGGTGTCGCCGCATGGGAGAGGTCATGTCATATCCTTTCGCGCGGCAGGTCACCGCAATGGAATGTGATTATCAAGCCTGTAGGACAGTCTGATGGATGCCCCAAGCCGTTAGCGCAAACAAATACGGTTTGCGCCCAAAATGCAAGACGCTGCCGACTTGACCCCGCGGGCCGGTGTGATCAGGTAACAGGATGAAAATGGAGGATGGCTGATGGATGAACAGACCCGTATCGAACTGGAGGCCGCCGCGTTCCGCGCGCTTCTGGCGCATCTGGACAAGCGCAGCGATGTGCAGAATATCGACATGATGAACCTGACGGGCTTTTGTCGAAACTGCCTGTCGCGCTGGTATCAGGAAGCCGCCGAAGCCCGCGGGATCGCGATGGACAAGGACGCGGCGCGCGAAGCGATCTATGGCATGCCCTATGCGCAATGGCGCGAAAAATACCAGCGCGAGGTCGATGACGCGACCAAGGCGGCTTTCGAGAAGTCCTTTGCAGAGAATGTCGGCACGCAGGCAAGCTGAGCAAGGCCCGTGAGAAATCTACCCCTGCGCGAGCGACGCGCGCGCGGTGGCGATGTTGGTCGCAAGCTCCGGCAAGTGACTTGCCCCCGCCGGGGGCTTGCCAACTGCGCCCATGCTGAGCCTCAAATCGCAGCGGATGGCGGCGCGGGCGGCAGCAGCTGGCGCGCTCAGGGGGCGATGTCAGCGGCCCGCAGCGATGCGACAAGGCGGGATTGAAAGGCTGCGCAAATCGGGCTGCTGATCCCGTCCCGCCGCAGAACGAAGCCCACAGTCCGCTGCGCCTGATGGTCTTGCAACTCAAGCGCGCAAAGCGCGTCATCGATTGCATGCGTGGCCAGCGCAGGCAGGATCGTTGCCCCGGCCCCTGCCCGCACCAGAGCCAGCAGGGAAATGACATTGCGCGCGCTCAGCGCCGGGGCCTGCGCGGGGTCAACGGGATCAAAGCCGGGACAACCCGCAGTCGATTTGTTGCGGATCAGTCGATGCGCGCGGATGTCCTGCGCAGCCAGCGGGCGCCGGATCTTTGCCAGCGGATGATCTTTGCGGCAGACCAGGCGAAACGGGTCATTGAACAGGGCGATGAAAGTCAGACCAGCGCTGGCTTCCGGCCTGCCGGCGATGCCCAGCTCGACCTCGCCTGTTTCGACAAGCATATGCACGCTGGCACTGTCCGTATCCAGCAGCTCGACCCGGACGCCAGGATGATCGGACAGAAGCGCGCTGAGCACAGGCGGCAAGAGCTGTGCGGCCACCGAAGGGACAGCCGCGATGCGCAAGACCCCTTCGCGCCCCTGTGCGAGCGCGAGAATCCGCTCTGTCGTGCTGTCATAGTCGCGCAGCAGGGTCCGGGCGAGCTTGTGCACCTCGCGGCCCAGCGCAGTCAGAGTATGTTTCCGGTCCGTCTCGAACAACGCGGCGCCAAGGTCGCTTTCAAACTGTTTGAGCGTCATGGATATGGCCGATTCCGTCCGGCGCAGCGTCTTGGCCGCGTCGCGAAGATTGCCGCAACTGGCAACAGTGACGAAAACGCGCAG
Source organism: Natronohydrobacter sp. (assembly GCA_007116445.1). GTDB lineage: Bacteria > Pseudomonadota > Alphaproteobacteria > Rhodobacterales > Rhodobacteraceae > Roseinatronobacter. The sequence continues at coordinate 1,905 of SKIM01000090.1, read as the reverse complement.
GGCCTGAAGTCGGATCATGGCGTGCAATTCCAGAAAAACTGAAGCTTAATTTATTTTAATTCGATTGATCTGAACAAGCCAACCCCCTTAGCCTGCAATCCGGGGGTGACATGACAGATATGACAGTTTCACTTGATCAGGTCGAAGACCTTGCGCGTCAGACGCTGATCCGCGCGGGCGCATCTGCGCAGCAGGCGGAATCCGTGGCGCGCGCGACCCGGCTGGCCGAGCGCGATGGCATTCGCAGTCATGGCCTGATGTATCTCCCGATCTATGCCGAGCATCTGCGCTGCGGCAAGGTTCTGGGCGCGGCCAGCCCGGTCGTATCGCGCCCGCGGCCCGCGGCCGTGCAGGTCGATGCCGCGCATGGGTTTGCCCATGCCGCGATTGATGCCGCCTGGCCGGAATTCGATCGCGCCGTGCGCGCGCAGGGCGTGGCCGCATTGGCCGTGTCGCGCTCTTACAATTGCGGGGTGCTGGGCCATCACGCCGAACGGCTGGCCGAGGCCGGTCTTGTCGGGTTGTGCTTCACCAATGCACCGGCCTCGATGGCCCCTGTCGGCGGCAGCCAGCCTGTGATCGGCACGAACCCCTTCGCTCTGGCCGTGCCCGATGGCGCAGGCCGTGCGCGGCTGGTCATTGACCAGTCGGCCAGTGCGATTGCGAAATCCGAGATCATCCTGCGCGCGCGCAAGGGCGAGGCGATTGCCCCGGGCTGGGCGCTCGATGCCGATGGCCAGCCGACCGAGGATGCCGAGGCCGCGCTTGCAGGCTCGATGCTGCCAGCCGGCGGGCAGAAAGGGTTCGGCATGGGCTTGATGGCCGAGATCTTCGCCGCCGCCCTGTCAGGCAGCAATCTGGGGCTGGAGGCCAGCCCGTTTTCCGGCCCCAAGGGCGGGCCACCGGGCACAGGGCAGTTCTTCCTCGGCTTCGATCCGGCGGCGTTTTCCGGTGACGGGTTCTATACGGCAATCGCGCGATTGGCAGACGCGATCACGGATCAGCCCGGCGCGCGACTGCCCGGCGCGCGCCGGGCCGCCAATCGCCAACGCATGGAGAAGGCGGGCGTGCAGATCGATGCCGCCCTGATGGACAGGATCAAGGCCGCCTGAGCGGCGAAAAGGAATGAGATGACATTCGAGACTCGCAATTACATCGCAGGCGACTGGCTGGACGGGGCAGGCACATCAGAGAACCGCAACCCATCCGACCTGTCGGATGTGATCGGCCATTTTGCACAGGCCGACGCGGCCCAGCTGGCCCGCGCGCTGGACGCGGCACGGCAGGCACAGGCCGAATGGGGCGCGACAGGGCCGCAGAAGCGGCATGATGTGCTTATGGCGATCGGCACCGAGTTGATGGCGCGGGCAGAAGAGATCGGCCGGCTGATCGCCCGCGAAGAGGGCAAGCCGCTGGCCGAAGGCAAGGGCGAGGTGTTCCGCGCGGGCCAGTTCTTCACCTATTTCGCCGCTGAAGCGCTGCGTCAACTGGGCCAGACGGCGGATTCGGTGCGCCCGGATATCGAGATTGACGTGCGCCGCGAAGCTGTCGGCGTCGTCGCGATCATCAGCCCTTGGAATTTCCCTGTGGCGACGCCTGCATGGAAAATCGCGCCCGCGCTGGCCTTCGGCAATGCCGTGATCTGGAAGCCTGCAAACCAGACCCCCGCCAGTGCCGTGGCGCTGACGCAGATCATCGCGCGTCAGGATCTGCCCAGGGGTCTGTTCAATCTGGTCATGGGGGCCGGGCGCGAAATCGGGCAGGCGCTGGCCGAAAGCCCCGCTGTCGATGCGATCAGCTTCACCGGATCGGTGCCGGTGGGGCGTGGGATCGCGGCTGCTGCCATTCCCAACATGACCAAGCTGCAGATGGAGATGGGGTCGAAAAACCCGATGGTGATCATGG
>SKIM01000202.1 GCA_007116445.1 Natronohydrobacter sp. | reverse complement strand
CATGACGGGAGGCTAGTATGTCCGACGCAACTCTCAAGACCCCAATTGCGGGGCTGCACCATGTCACCGCAATTTCGGGGCCTGCGCAAGAGAACCTGAATTTCTACACCGAGGCGCTGAAAACCCGGCTGATCAAGCAGACGGTCAATTTTGACGCGCCGGAGATGTATCACCTCTATTACGGGGCCGCCGATGCCCGGCCCGGTTCGGTGATGACATTTTTCAACCGCGAAGAAGGCGCTCAGGGGCAGGCGGGAGAAGGCGCAGCACTGGCTTTTGCTTATGCGGCCCCGCCGGACACGCTTGCAGACTGGCAGGCGGCGCTGGGCGGCACGATATCGACCCGGTTTGGCGCGCAGGTGCTGTCGCTGCGTGATCCGCATGGCCAAGCGTTCGAAATCGTCGCGGACCCATCGGACGGGGCGTGGGGCGAGTTCCATTCCGTCACGCTCTGGCTGGCGGATCCGGGGCCGACAGCGGCCATCCTGACAGATATTTTCGGCTACAGCTATCAGGGCGAAGAACGCGGCGATGGCGGGCTGCGCCAGCGCTATGCGCTGCCCGGCGACGCGCCGGGGCGCGTGATCGATCTGTGGCAGTCCGAGCTACCGGTCAAGGCGCGGCCCGGTGCCGGGACGATCCATCACATCGCCTTTCGCGCGGGCGACGAAGGCCATCAGGCGGCGCTGCGCGAAGCCCTGATCGCGCGCGGGCAGGAGGTGACCGAAGTCAAGGATCGTCAGTATTTCAAGGCGATCTATTTCCGCGAACCCGGCGGTGTGTTGTTTGAAATCGCAACGGACGGGCCGGGATTTGCCACAGACGAGCCGCTGGCGGCGCTGGGCCAGAGCCTGCAACTGCCGCCGCAACATGAACCCCGCCGCGCCGAGCTGAAAAAGGCCCTGCCCCCGCTGGTCGTGGTCTGAACGGGGGCGCGACGCTTGGCCCGACAGGTTTTCATGGCTCCTTAACTTCCATCGCGTAGCATTCTTCCCAGCGGCGACATGCGAATGCGGGAGAAATGACATGCGCGGGCTATTAGTGCTGCTTCTGACCCTGGTCAGCACCGCCTCACCGGGGCTGGCCGACCCGGTGCATGGTCTTTGGAAAACCGCGCCGGATGATAACGGGCATTACGGGCATGTGCGGATGCAAACCTGCGCCAATGGGAAAATCTGCGGCGGGCTTGTGACGGCTTTCGACGCGACCGGGGCGCGCGTCGAAACCGACTTGGTCGGGCGCGCCATTGTCTGGGATATGGTGCCACAGGGCAGCGGTGCCTATGCTGACGGGCGGGTCTATGCCCCGGATCGCGACAGCACCTACAACGCCCGGATGTCCCTGCGTGGCAATACCTTGGGCGTCTCGGGCTGCGTGGCCTTCATCTGTCGCGAAGCCGAATGGAGCCGAGTCCAGTAACGTGCCTTACGCCCGGACTACGCGGATAGCATCAGCACATCGCGCCGGCGGGCGGTGGCCGTGCGGCGACTTCGTTATATACCGGGGATCGTGACGGCCCGCTAGGCAAGGGCCCTGCGCAAGCGCTGAGGCTTAGCGCTGTCATCACAATGCAGCACTTGGACCCGGCGCTGCGAAAGCCGTCGCTCCTGTGGTGACACGGGGGAAAATGCACCTATAGTTCATCGGGGTATCCATTGGGTCGAGGCGGATTTGCGTGAGCCAGATTTTCGAATGTGAGGCTTTTGAAGGCCATGCTTTCCGGGTCACATGGGGCATAAATGAAGGCGATCCGCTCGGGCCTGTCAGCCAGCTCTGTCTTGGCGACACCTATATGCTGGATCCGGCGGCGCGGCCTGTCTCGCTTGGGCTGCATATCGGCCTGGAGCTGCGCCTTGGCAGCTTTTCAGGCACCACACAGGCGCTGTTGATCGCGGATATGCGCGTGCGCGTGCTGGGTGAGCTGAAATTCATGTCTGCGGATGGCGACATGGTCACTGCCCTTCTGCTGCTGGCGGGCAATGCGCATCTGCTGCTTCCGCTTAATCCGATGCGTCTGGGGACGGCCTTTGCGCTGATCGCGATTGATCCGGGGGTGAGTGATCTGCGCATGGCGCAGCTTGTCACAGGCTGCTTCGCCACCGGTGCGCGCGTCACCATGGGAGACGGGGAAATGCGCCCGGTCGAAGCACTGGACGTCGGCGAGATGGTGCGCACGCGCGACCACGGTGCGCAGCCGTTGCGCTGGATCGGGCGGGCCACTCTGCGCGCGCATGGCCCCTTTGCGCCTGTGACTTTCGCCGCGGGCAGTCTGGGCAATCTGGGGCCGCTGACGCTGGGACCGTTGCAGCGGGTCTTTCTTTATCAGCGTCAGGAAGACAGGCTGGGCACGCGGGCTGAAATTCTGGTTCAGGCGCAATATCTTGTCGATGACCGACGCGTGCTGCAGCGCGAAGAGGGGTTCGTCGAATATCACAGCCTCGTTTTCGATGAGCATCAGATCATCTATGTTGAAGGTATCCCCGTCGAGAGCATGTTGGTCTCGCGCGCGACGCGCGATCGCCTGCCCCCTGCGCTGGCCGAAGATCTGGCGCAGCGGTTTCCACAGCTCAATCAGCACGCCCATTTCGCGCAGGATATCGCGCCGGAACATCTGACCCCGGACCACCGCGCGTCCATCCTG
>SKIM01000311.1 GCA_007116445.1 Natronohydrobacter sp. | reverse complement strand
GCGCATCGGGCAGGAAGTGATCGTCGATTTTCTCGACGGCGACGCAGATCAGCCCATCATCACCGGCCGCACCTATAACGCGCGCAACCGCCCGCCCTACAAACTCCCCGAACACAAGACCAAGATGGTCATCCGATCCGATACCCACAAAGGCAAGGGCTTCAATGAAATCAGCTTCGAGGATGAGAATGACCGTGAAAAAATCTATGTCCACGCAGAGAAAGACATGGAAATCCATGTCGAGGATAACCGCGCGAAACGCGTAGACCGAAACCAGGTCGAGAGCATCGGCAACAACAAATCGATCGAAGTTGGCAACAACCACCACGAAGTCATCGGCGGCAACATGACCTTGATGGTTGGGCCGAACAAACTGCAGAGTATGGTAACCGGCGCATTTCGAAAATTCACCGACGCACTCGGCGATATGGCCAGCAAACTTGGCATGCCAGATGCCCTGAATATGGGCGAGGGCAACCTCATCATCGGCGTGGCAAAGAACAAGGCTGAGACAGTTATGCTGTCGTCAACTGAAATCGTCGGGGCTGGGAAAGCCATCACTGTTGGGGGAGGCTTCCAGACTGTCGTAGGTGGCATCCACAACATTTCGGTCGGCATCGGTGCCTACGAAGAGGTCGGCCAAAACAAAGTTACTGTCGTCGGAAAGCAGTATGAAATCGTCTGCGGTGACTCAAAAATCTTGCTGACCGAAGATGGAACCATTTCACTATCGGGCAAGAAAATCCTCATCGACGGCGCCGAAATGGTTCGTGCAACCGCAGCAGACGTCAAAATAAACTGAGGCAAAGATGACAAGTTTTGATGAAGATGCGTGGATTGCAAAGGCCCGAAAGCGAAAAGCTTATCGTGATCATTGTCGCGACAAGTTCTTCACCGCTTGCGGGGTTTCAAAAGGTGCAGGACCCTCCGACGTAACCGAAACACCCTTCCAGAAGCGGCGCGCCGTTGTCGCCCTCATGAAGGTTGCGCGCAAGGGGATCGACGATCCGGACCATCGAAGGATGTTTTCGTTGCTGGCAATTCAGATGATGAGGACGGGAATTGGCAAGGGCGCAATGGGACACTTCTCGGGCAACATTCTTGACCTTGAAGAACACTGCAATGAGGGCCTGCGCTCCTTCTTCACGACCAGTATGTTTTATGATGGGAAGCGATAGTGCTGTTTGGTCCCGCAAGATTTCATGACAAATGCGTCTGGCAAAACGCGGAAGCGATAGCCGCGAATCCCCCGCGGAGTTTTCTGGCTGACCTGCTCGAGCTCTATCATCGAGGGCTGGTGGGCACCAACAACATGGACATGACTCTTAGAGAGTTTCTGCTTCACGCCCGCACCGAGGCGCAACAGCACATCCTCGATCACATAAAAGCATACGAAGCGATACTGACCTTCATTGGCAGGCTTGTAGGAGCCGTTGGGACAGAGCAGGAGCAAGCCGAGGCGAGAGAATTGCTTGCAGAGGTTTTGCAAGACTATAGCGGCTCTCTCCTCGATCGGTCACGAAGAGATACATTCCTGCGGACGATTAACCCAGTCAATGCATTTACGGATGCCGTGGCGGGCGTATATCGCGTCTCTGGTCTGGCAACTGATGTTCTCGACATGATACCCCTTGTGGACTTGAGCGACACAGCGGCAACCTATCACAGGTACGCCGATACCCTGCGCGATCTCGACGTTACTGCGTTAGCGGCTAACCTCGTCCAAGATCTCGTCGGAGCAGTGATCAACGGGTTGCGTGACTACTGGGATAGATTCTGGGAAGAAGTAGAAACCAACGGCGTGTTGATAGCGTTGAACAAACTTGGAATCGACGTGTCATTCCTCGGCGCTGAAATCGCGATTGATATTGCGATATCTGCGGTGGCGGCCGCCGTGACCGGGGGCGTGGGGGCTGCTGCTGGGGTTGTCACATTTGCGGCGCGCCGGGTCGGCGCAGAAGCCACCAGAATCACGATCCGGGCTTCACGCACAGGGTCACCCGCGACCAGTCGCATTGACGGGCCAGGCATCACGATCCGGGATCAGGACATTGATCCCAGCATCAACCTGCGCGACGAAAACGCCGTTGGCGGCGGTGCGCCGTTGGCTAACACGGAGGCGAGAGCTGAGCCAAGGGCCTCAACAGCGAATACCACCGTGATTAGGGGGCGGCGCGGGCAAAACGAGGGAAGTTATGCGGTGGACGCGCAGACGGGCCGGCCTGCCAGCGCCGAAGCCACGCTGCGGGAGGATTTTGGTTCAACGCCTCGCGGTGACAATGCGACCAGAATCGGCCGGGAAGCGGGTGAGGGTTACGATGGCGGCCACTTGATTGCGCATCGTTTTATGGGCGATACAGTAGACGGTGGCATCGCGCCTCAGGTGTCGAATCTGAACCGCGGCGCCTGGAAGACGATGGAGAATGAATGGGCGGACTGGCTGAGAGTATACAGGCCAAGGTCTGGCAGCAGGGTTGAGATTGATGTTAGAATTGACGTTGACCCGCCGGGCGCGGCTGTGCCGGATGGGTTTGACGTCGTCTATCGGGTGTTTGAGGTGGATGCGAATGGGGTGAGGCGGCAGGTTAGCAGGCGAGAAAAGTACTTCAAAAATCAGCCCGGAGAAACTTATGAGCGGGTCTACTTC
>SKIM01000245.1 GCA_007116445.1 Natronohydrobacter sp. | reverse complement strand
GTGCCGATGGGCAGGCTGCGCGGACGCGCAAGACCGCCATAGATTTCCTCGGCGATAAAACGGCGGTCGATGAGCCAGTTCATCGCCTCGCGGATGGCGGGGACATGGAACGGGTTGAGCGTACCGTCGCGAAAGGTCGGTCCCGCCGGGTTCAGCGTGAGTTCCACCGAGCCCCCGAAAGACATATCGTAATCGATCAATGCGGAGTCGCGGATGCGCTGGAACATCGACGGATCGCTGACGCCCTGTGCCGTGAGCTGAAACGCCCCGTCCGAGATCAGGCCCGAGAGCCGCGCGGTATCCGTTTCGGTCGCGAAGACGATCTCATCCAGCAACCCGCCGCGCCGTGTGGCCAGATCATCCTGCGCGTGCAGCGGCAGGGCTGAAAGGGCCAGCGCACTGGCAGAGGTCAACACCAGACCGGCACGGAGCGAATTGACAACAAATGAGGCAACCAGACGCGGATCCAAGGCGCACATAATTGGCATCCTGCAGTCCTCCTGTGACCCGTCGCATTCTGTCAAGGGTGAGTTGTCGCGGTTTCACAGGATATTAGCCGCATGTTCTTGCAGTGCAAGAGTGCAGACCTTTTTGTGACCAGAGCGCGCGGGAGCCGGATTGATTTGCGGGCGAACAGACTGGGATGGGGCAATTATCGCCTGGACACATGGTCAAGCACGCCACGCATGATCCGCGCTGCATCACGCCACTGGGGCAGGGCCGCGCCAATAGCCGCGCCGCCAGCTGCAAGGCGCGCATGGGCTGCGTCATCAGTCAGCATCTGCTCCAGCGCGGCGGCAAAGCCCGGCACATCGTCCGGGGCCACCAGCAAGCCAGCACCTTCGGGCACAGTCTGCGGCACCGCACCGACCGCGCAGCTGACGACCGGCAGCGCGTGCAACTGCGCCTCGCTGAAGACCATGCCATACCCCTCGTAGCGGGTCGCCAGCGCAAACACCCTGGCGCTGCGATAGAGCGCATTGAGCGGGGCCTGCGCAAGCTCACCTGTAAAGCGCACGCGTGCCTCCAGACCCAGCGCGCGGCGCAGCGCGATCAGCGCGGCGTAAACGGCGTCGTCATGGATCCTGCCGACAATCGCCGCCTGCCAGTCCAGATGCGTCAGCCGCGCCAGGGCGCGCAGCAAGATGTCATGGCCCTTGCGTTCGCAAATGATGCCGACGGAGAGCACCAGCGGCGGTGAGGCCGGCGCAACATCGACTCCAGCCGGGTCGGGGCGGTCGAATCCGGGCAGGGCGATCGAAATATCTTCGTGCCGGACCCCGAATTCGGCCACAAGAATGTCGCGCGTATGCGGCGAGGGGACGACGACATGCGCAGCATGGCGCAGATTGGCGCGTTCGCGCGCGATCATTTCGGCAGCGCGGGCCGGGGGCAGACCGGATTCCAGCCCTAGCGGGTGGTGCAGCATGGCGATGACCGGACGCGTCTGCGCGGCCAGAAGCTGCGTGTCCATTGCGCCGAAGACCAGCCCATCGAGGATCAGTGCCATATCCGGCGGCAGCGCAGACAGCATCGCGGCCAGTTCGGCCTCGGCGGCCGGGCTGGGCTCGGGCCAGGACGGCATCAGCGCGACATGGCGCAGGGGCTGGCCAATCTCGTCCAGCGTTTCGAGCAGCCGCCGCGCGTAGATATAGCCGCCTGTGCGCGTGTTCAGGTCACCGGGAATGGCAAAGATTGCGTCTGGCGGGGGCATTGCGGTCTGTCTCCTCAATCGTCCAGCTGTGGTTTGGTGGCGCTGCCTTGCACTTCAAAATTCTGCGCGCCCGGCAACGCATAAACCAGCGTTGCCCCCAGCGCCAGCAGCACTGCCGGGGCCACAGTCGCCTGTGCCCTAAGGTTGAAATCGCAGGTATCGCGGCATGTCAGGGACCACCGTCAAGCGCCCGACCCCAGCGCCAGATCCAGACCGGCGCCGCTGCCCCTGTCGTTTGCGTTCCATCACGGTGGCGCAAATCGACGCGCAATTCGGCGTGATCCATTGTCGCGTCGGGGGTAAGCAGGAAGCTTGCGCGCAGGGTGTCCGGCGTGCCCGCCAGCCGATGCAGCGTCTGCCCCGAAATAGTTGCGCGCTCGGCGGCGGTGATGATCAAGGCCAGCTTGTCTGGGGCGGGCGGGCTGCTGCCTTGTGGCGGGGCATAGTCGATGACAAAGCGCCGCGCGCCGCGCAGGCCTGGCTCGATCCCTGTCGCATGTCTCACCGGCATCAGCGCCAGCGGTGGATCGGCGGCTGGCAGCGGTTGCAGCCCTGCAGGTTGCCAGCGCAGACGATAGGCGAAACGGTGTTCCTGTCCCGGCTCCAGCGGGGCATCGGGGCGCCAGAACACAGCGATATTGTCGGCAAATTCATCAATTGTCGGGATTTCGAGCAACAGCACGGCCCCCGCACCCCAGTCGCCCGCAGGTTCGACCATGGCCGAAGGGCGGCGGTGATAGGCGGCTTCGCCATCGCGGAAACGGTCGAAATGGTCAGCAGTCTGCACAAGCCCGAACCGGCGCGGCGCATCGTCTTCAAAGGCGGACATCTGCAGCGTCGCCGGATTGGCCAAGGGCCGCCAAAGCCGTTCGCCCGCGCCATTGTCGATCACCAGAACATCGCTGTCATGCACTGCCGGGCGGAAATCATCAATCCCGGCCGGACCCAT
>SKIM01000049.1 GCA_007116445.1 Natronohydrobacter sp. | reverse complement strand
TGCCTTGCGCGCCGCGTCCTCCTCACGCTGGCGCGCGCACCTCCCAGGGGGTGTCGAACCAGTGTTCTTCGAGGTTGGGGCTGGTCCCGATCCGGTCGATGACCGCGAAACGCCCCGGATGGCTGAGCGGAGTGAGCACCCCATGCCAGATGTTACGGTGAAAATTGATGCCCTGCGCGCCATTCGTCACAAAAGCGAGAGGTCGACCCGGCACACCGCCATTATCTTGGGCGACGACGACCAGAAATGCCTGCTCATGCATCGGAATGAAAGCCTGACTGCCCTCGGGATGCCGCTCGACCATCTCGAGCAGATAGGGCAGGGCGCGCGGCACGGCATCAAAGAGCGAGATCCCGGCGCGCCCATCAGGGCCGAAATCGAGCCGGGCGCGGTCATGGAAGCGCCCGCAGAGCCCCTGATTGATCAGTTTGTCGGGCGCACCTGTGACGTCGAGCACATCGCCGAAGGGGGCGAATGCGTCGCGCATCAGGGCGGAAGGGGTGAGGATGCGCGTCACATCAGACCTCGGGCTTGGCAGAGGGGGCGTTTTGAGTGTTTTCGGCAAGAAAATGCCATCAGAGCAGGATATCCTTCAGGCGCAATTCCGCGATGCGCTCGACCTGCGCGCAGGCGGTTGCGAATTCGGTCTCTGTGTCGCTTTCGATCCGGGCCAGAAACGCCGCGAGGATCGAGGTCTTGGTATTGTCGCGCACGGCAATGATGAAGGGAAACCCGTGCTTGGCGACGTAAGCCGTGTTCAGTTGCTCGAAGCTCGTCCGCTCGGCATCGGTGAGCGCATCGAGCCCTGCACTCGCCTGTTCGCCCGTGGATTCGGGCGTCAGGCGCTTTGCCGCGGCGAGTTTGCCCGCAAGGTCGGGATGGGCGCGTAGCACCTTGAGCCGTTCTGCCTGACTGGCGCTGCGAAACACCCGAGCAAGGGCGCTGGCAAGCCCGGTTGCGCTGTCATGGGCAGCGCCGAGTTCCAGCGCATGGGCGCGTTCGGCGATCCAGGGTGAATGCTCGTAGATCCCGCCAAAGCTCTCAATGAAGCGCTCGCGCGACATGGTGCTGGGGCGGGTGCGGCGCTGATGGGGATGGGTTGCGGCCCAGTGCTCGGCGATGTCGATGCGGCGCGCGAACCAGACCCCGTCATGGGCTTGCGCATGGTCAAGAAAACGCATCAGCCCCGCGATCTTGCCCGGACGCCCGATCAGACGGCAATGCAAGCCGATCGACAGCATTTTTGGCGCACCAGTTTCGCCTTCAGCATAGAGAACGTCGAAAGCATCTTTAAGATACTCCTCGAAATCGCGCCCTGTGACCCAGCCCGGCGCAGTGGCGAAGCGCATGTCATTGGCTTCCAGCGTGTAGGGCAGGATCAGTTGTTCGCGGCTGCCGAACTCCATCCAATGCGGCAGATCATCGTCATATGTGTCAGAAATCCAGTCGAACTGCCCCGTCTCTGCCGCCAGCCGCACAGTATTGAGCGAGCAGCGGCCCGTATACCAACCGCGCGGAGGCGTGCCGACAACTTCTGTATGAAGGCGGATTGCTTCCGCGATGGCGGCGCGTTCCTCGGCCTCGGGCATGTCGCGATGCTCGACCCATTTCAGACCATGGCTCGCGATCTCCCAATTGGCGGTTTTCATGGCCGCTACCTGTTCGGGATTGCGCGCGAGCGCTGAGGCCACGCCATAGATCGTGACCGGCAGACCGCGCGCCGTGAACAGCCGGTGCAGGCGCCAGAACCCGGCTCGTGCGCCGTAATCATAGATCGATTCCATGTTCCAATGGCGCTGACCGGCCCAGGGCTGGGCACCGGGAATGTCGGACAGAAAGCCCTCGGAGGCCGCGTCGCCGTGCAGCAGGCAGTTCTCGCCGCCTTCTTCATAGTTGAGCACCAGCGAAATCGCGATCTTCGCCCCGCCTGGCCAAGCGGCGTTTGGGGGTGTTGCACCATATCCAGTCAGATTGCGGGGATAGCGGTTCACAGTGGCCTCCGGGTTGGAACGATTATGTGATAATACAGAATAATCAATTTCGGTTTCTGGAATTTTTTGAAAGACCTCTAGCCTTGCCAAGTGGCAAAGGGCTGGATGTTTTCTGCCTCGCGCTGCAAGATCGGGCAAGTTATTGCGACAACGAGGACGAGATGACCGGATTTCTGACGACGCATGTTCTGGATACCGCGCGGGGCGTTCCGGCCGAGGGGATGGAGATCACGCTGTATCGGCTTGACGATTCCAAGCATGTGGAGCTTGCGCGGATGCGCACCAATGCGGACGGGCGTACAGACAGCCCGATCCTTCCCGAAGCTGCATTCGCAACGGGCTGCTATGAGCTGGTCTTTGCGGCCGGTGACTATCTGCGCGCGAGCGGGCAGGCCGGGGCGGAGCCGCTGTTTCTGGACGTGGTGCCGATCCGGTTTGGCATCAGCGACCCTGACAGCCACTATCATGTGCCGCTCTTGATCTCGCCCTTCAGTTTCTCGACCTATCGCGGCAGCTGAGCCAGAGCGGCTTCGGCCTGCGTGAGCGCGGTCTTGATCCGCGCTGCGATGAAATCGGCAAACAGCGTCACTTTCCGGTCCCGCAAGCGACGATGCGGGGTCAGGGCTGCCAGCGTCACCGGTTGCGGGGGCGTCGCCTCTGCGACCGGGACAAGCGCGCCGCTGAGCAGAT
>SKIM01000037.1 GCA_007116445.1 Natronohydrobacter sp. | reverse complement strand
TGACAAGTTCCTTGCGCACGAAATCCAGCTTGTTCTGAAGTGTCTCTGCCTCTTCGATCAGGCGCAACTCGTACCAGCGGTCGGTATGCAGCCGGTCTGCCTGTACGATACTGCCTGAATTGCCCCCCTCTCGCAGCTGACGCATACGGTCCAGCAGGTTGTCCAGTTGTTCCACTTCGGACATGAGCATTTTTTGACGCTGGATGAACTGCGGCAGACGGGCATGTTCTTGCAACGCCATGTTTTTCAACATTTTTGCTTTACGAAGACCCGACATCAGCGCCCTACAATCGACAGCAAAGACTGTGCGCTTTCTGACAAGGTGGTTTTTCGCGCGGGCGGCTGGCTGATAAAATCAACCATTTTCGGCCATAGCCTGACTGCCTCATCCAGGGTGTCATCCTGACCGGCGACATAGCCCCCCATCAGCATCAGGTCGCGGTTTTCGTTATAGACCGAGATCAGCCGCTTGAACTGGCGCGCCGCGTCTTGTTGCTGCGGGGTGACGATATCATTCATGATCCGGCTGATGGATGCGGGAATGTCAATCGCCGGGTAAATACCCATTTGGGAAATCGCTCTGCTTAGCACGATATGGCCATCGAGAATGGCGCGCGCAGTATCGACCACAGGATCATTTGTGTCATCTCCATCTGCAAGGACTGTGTATATTCCCGTGATCGAGCCGGATTTGGCACCAACGCCCATCCCTGCCCGCTCGATCAGGGTTGGGATCATCGAGATCACCGATGCGGGATAGCCTTTGGAAGTGGGCGCTTCGCCCAAGGCAAGGCCAATTTCGCGCTGCGCATGGGCCACGCGCGTCAGCGAATCCATAATCAGCAGCACGTTCTTGCCCTGATCCCGAAAATGCTCGGCCATGGCAGTGGCGCGTCTGGCCCCCCTGATGCGCAGCAAGGGCGAACGGTCGGCAGGCACGGCGACAATGCTGATGCGCTCGCGCGTTTCGGGTTTCATGATCCCGCGCACCATGTCGCCCACTTCGCGCGCTCGCTCTCCGATCAGGCCAATCACCACGACATCCGCCGAAGTGTGGCGCGCCATCATGCCCAGCAATACGGATTTGCCAACGCCGGACCCCGCGATAATGCCAATCCGCTGGCCGCAGCCAATCGTCAGAAGGGCGTTCACCGCACGAACGCCCACATCCAAGGCCCCGGGAATGGCCCCGCGCGCCAGCGGGTTCAGCAACCGGCCATTCAATGGCACGTCACTGCCACCGCTGGGCTTGTCCATATCATCCAATGGCATGCCAAGCGCATCGACCACGCGCCCCAGATAGGCATCCCCGACATCGATCATGACGCCATGATCCAGCAAAGACACCCGCGCGCCAGCATGCACAGCCGCACCGGATTCGTACAGGACCAGCTTGTTGCGCCCCTCGTTATATCCGATCACTTCGCCCAGCACTTCGCCGTTAGTTGCCGTTTGCACACGGCAGACCGACCCCACAGATACGGGAAATCCGTCACATTCCAGCAGCAAACCATCATAGCGCGAGACGCGACCGCTTAGCACGGGCACCGCAGGCCTGCCTTCGATATTCTTTAACGGTCGGGTAAGTTGCTCGGTCAGGTTCACCATCTTCAGACTGCCACCTCTGCGCCAATGCCAGCACCTTCGTGAAGGTCTGCCAGAACATCTGTCATTTCCGCCCCGCCGATCCGCAGGCGCACATCCCCGCGCAAAAGTGCCGGATCGCCATGCAACTGCACCAAAGGCGCGGCTTGCCGGTTTGAAAAACACGCGCCAATCAGCCCCAGATCCTCTGGCGACAAGAACAGCTCTCGCTGGCCAGACAGATGCGCCAGATTTTCAAGCAATCGGTCAATATTGCGGATCAGGGGTTCGGGCATGTCATCCAGAACACACCCCACCCGCTGCGATGCCAGTTCAAGAACCGCTGTGTTGATGCTTGCGGCCAGCGCGCCGATATCCAGCAAATCAGGCGCTTCCAGACGCGACATGATCCGGTCAAGCCGCTCGAATTGCGCAGATAATTCGGCTTCGCGTTCGCTTTCGGTCATTGCCTTGCCCGCCGACAACCCTTCGGCATAGGCGTCGTCCAGCATCTTTTGCAGCGCAGCTTGGTCCATAGCCGGGGCCTGTGGTTCAACGGGCTGCGGGTCGGGCACAGGATTGGGGGGCGCGTCGTCACTGGCAGGCAGGTCCGAAAGGGTGGCGGATGCGCCCCCTTCATGCTGCGGCGCGGGCGCTACCTCTTGCGCGGCCCCCTCGGCGGGCGGATTTTCAGCAGCACTGTCACTGTGGGCTGCCGCGTCTTGCTCTGGCGTGTCCTGCTCTGGCGGCTTCACGGACAGGCGCACCGCCAGATCGGACCAGCTTAGCGCGCGAAATGGCGCGGTCTGGCGGTGCGGGGCATCCTGATCCTTGGCAAATTTGTTTCCGCGCACATTGTCCAGCGCTTGCATCAAGGGCGCAGGCGCTTTGGTTTTGTGTTCGTCAAACACGCTTTGATCCGCATTAACCCAATTCATCAGACCATCTCATCCCCGCCACGGCCCGCCAGCACGATCGTCCCCTCATCCGACATGCGGCGGGCAACATCGATGATACGCTTTTGCGAGGATTGCACTTCTGTCAGGCGGACTGGCCCCAAAACTTCCATTTCGTCTTTGATATTGGCCGCAGCACGGGTGGACATGCAT
>SKIM01000309.1 GCA_007116445.1 Natronohydrobacter sp. | reverse complement strand
GCGAGACATGATCGCGCAGATTGATGACGTACGAAGAGGCGAAGAAGACATACCGACAAGGCCAGAGATGATCCGGCGGATATTGCAGGATTGGCTTGAGACAAAGGGAAAACCCGGGGGCGGCTCGGGGTGACCTGTATGCACCCATGGCGACTTGGTGCAAAGCCCGGATCGGGATCACCGCCCGGCAGGTCGCGCAGGTCGTATTATCCGGCATGGTTGAAAATGTCAGATGACCTTATGCGCTCCCTATCCATTCTGGCAAATCTGACACCTGTGTATAGAAAATACCAACACCGAGATTCAGTGCAGGTCCCAGAGCTTTTGCGATACCAGTGAAGTTGCTCCGCTATGCTGCTGTCTTTCGCTGTTGCTGCACAATCGACGTAGAGGGCGGAATGCAGACTGTGACCTCGCAGCAATGCAATTGCAGCAAAATGACTGAAGCGGCCAGTTACCTTGATTATCCTCGACAACCACTGCTGGCAAGGAGCGGAGTTTACAAATTCGTTGGTCAAGGGCGCTGTCATCGACATGCCGCTGCCCCATAACGGTCATCCAGTTGGTTTGTCGCGCTTCAAATTGGAAGCGGCTCAAATGTCCTGCATCCAAGAGTTGAGCAGCGGCTCAAAAGAAGGGTCTGAGAAGAATGTGCGCTCAGCCTTTCACGGCACCCGCGGTCATGCCGCTGACGATGAACCGGTTCGCTGTCAGCGCGAAGAGGATCACAGGTGCGATGACGAGAACAGCATAGGCGGCGATGATCCCGTATTCAGCGCCAGCCTCGGCCCCGCCCAGGAACCGGGTGATACCGACCGTAAGTGGCTGCGCGTCATTGCCGGCAAGAAACAGTGCGAACAGATATTCATTCCATGAGATGATGAAAACGAGGATCGCCAGGGCGACGACACCGGAGCGCACCACCGGCAGTGAGACATTCCAGAACAGGTGCCAGGGGCTGCATCCATCCACGATCCCGGCCTCTTCCAACTCATGCGGGACAGTGTCGAAGAATCCGACCAGCATCCATGTTGCAAACGGAATGTGGATCGACAGATGCGCGAGCAGCAGGCCGAAGCGCGAGCCTGACAGGCCCAGATTGACGAAAATCAGGAACAAGGGCAGCGCAAGGACAACATAGGGAATTAAGCGCATCGCCAGCACGCCGAAAGACACGGCCTGCCGTGCGCGGCCCGATATCTTTGTCAATCCATAGGCCAGCGGCACGCAGACCACCAGCGTGATCACCACCGCCGAGGTCGAGATGATCACCGAGTTGGTGAAGAAGAACCAGAAATCCCCGCGCGTGAAAGCTTGGGTGAAATTTTCAAGCGTGAAGTCCCGGAACAACAGCAAATCCATTGGACTGCGAAACAGGGCGGTGCGATTCATGCTTGCCGCGACCAGCATCACCGGCGGCAGGAGCGAGATGATCAGCCACATCCCCAGAAGCGCATGCACGACCCAGACCGTGCCCCGTTTTTTCAGCCGTGCGGAGATCATGCCTTATCCCCCAATGTCTTGCGATAGACGGTAATGTAAAGCCACGCCACAACGGCCATGATAATGAACATCGTGAAGGCGATCGTGTTGGCCATGCCCATGTCCTGATTGGCAATCCCGCGATTATAGGCGAATATCGACAGCACCGTGGTTGACCTGCCCGGCCCGCCACCTGTCAGCGCCCAGATCATGTCGAATTCGCGGAAGGCCGAGGTGATGATGATGATCGACACGAACAGGATATGCGGGCGCAACATGGGCAGAACGATATACCAGAGCGCCTGAAACGGTCCTGCGCCATCAACGCGGCCAGCTTCGTGCAACTCATCGGGGATCGTGGTCAGCGCGGCGTAGAAGACAAGCGTGGCCAGCGGGATCAGGTGCCAGGAGTTGGTGATGATCGTGGCCCAGAGCGCGGTTTCACGGTCGAGCAGCCAATAAGGCGCCGGGCCGCCGAAGAAACCCAGCACCTGATTGATGACACCGACTTCCTGCTGCCAGATGAAAAACCGCCATGCGATACCGCCGACGACAGGGGTCATGACAAAGGGGATCAGGAACAGCGCAAGCCACATCGCCCGGAACTTGACCTGACGGGCATTGAGCAGGAATGCCACCAGAATGCCAATGCCTATGGACAAAACCAGACAGCCGATGGTGAAAATGGCCGTAATGCGCAGCGAATTCATGTAAAGCGGATCAGCGAAGGCGCGGCGATAGTTCTCGAGCCCTACGAAATTCTGGTTTCGGAAGGAATACAGGAATACATCATGCAGGCTGTAGCGAAAGCCCATGAACAGTGGCGTTCCAACGATCGCCACCATCAGCAGCAATCCTGGCAGGATAAACCACCAGCCACGCGTGAACTTGTCGCGACGTGAGGCCATCTGTTATTCCTTTCCGAGAGTGGACTGGATGCGGGCACGAGTTGCCCGCATCCGTTAGCATTACTCGATGTAGCCTGCGCGCCGGAAGGCGGCGGTCATCTCATTCACCCACCGGGTTTGGGCCTGCTCGGGCGTCAGATCGCCGGAAAAGACATCGGTGATGAACTCTGTGGTGCCGTTCCACATGACTGCACCATATTCCGGGATGCCCTGACGGATGAAGACCGATTCCAGCACCTGCTCATATGCGGGCAGGAAGTCCGGATAATAGGGCCGCAGGTTGCGCAGCTCTTCGCTCTCGAAATGGCCGGC
>SKIM01000063.1 GCA_007116445.1 Natronohydrobacter sp. | reverse complement strand
GGCCACAACAGCACCATCCGCGCGATCGGCAGGATCCCAGCTCATGACACCGTCATAGGACAGGGCCGCATAAAACGGCAGATTGCGCGCGGCCAGACGCTGCGCCAGCCCTGCAAGCCACTCTTCGCTGCACAGATCCAGCAGCGCCGAGGCCGTGACCAAGCTCGCGCCCGCCAGCGGCAGCGCATCCAGATCGGTCAGATCGCAGATATGGGTCTGCAGATCCGCCGCGCCTGCCCCCGCCCTGGCCTGTGCCAGCAACTGCGCATCATGATCGACCAGATGCCAGCGCGCACCGCGCCCCATATCCGCCCCGAGCGCGCGCAGCGTCGAGCCTGTGCCACTGCCCAGATCGACAATCACCGGCCGCAGCCCGGCCGCGCGCACAGCCTGCAAGGCAAGGGCGCGGTCGCGTGCGGCGTGATCGGCAGGTTCGCGCAGGCGCAGCCAGTCGGCGGAAAACCCCATGGCTCAGATCTCGGCCTCGAACCAGCCGCGCGCGACATGGCTTTCATGCAAGGTGATGCGCAGCCGCTTGACGCGCCCGCCATCCTTCAACGCGCCCGCGCGCAGCTTCGCGGCCAGCTCCTTGAAGATATGGCCGGACAGGAATTCGGTGGTCGTGAAGATCCCCTTGAACTGCGCCTCATCATCGAGGTTCTTGTAGCGCAACGGCTCCAGCACCTGCGCCAGCGCCTCGATCGCAAGGCCGATATCAACGACCAGACCGTGCGCATCAATGTCATCCGTGAAGAATGCCGCATCCACCGTGAACGTCGCCCCATGCACACCCTGCGCGGGGCCAAAGACCGGGGACGGAAAGGAATGTGCGATCATGATATGGTCGCGAACTTCAACAGCGTACATGGAAAGACCCCTTGATGGTGGTTGTCAGGTGTAACGAATACGGTGGCAGATTGTTTCAGGTGCCGCGAGAATTTCGGGATATTGCGCCGGCAGATCCTCGAAATGCGTCTCGCCGGAGATCAGCGCGTCAAGCCGGGCATCGGCGCAGAGCAGCGCCAGCGCGGTCGCCATGCGGCGCGCGTAAGACCAGCGCGGCGCCCGGTCACTGGGCAGATGCCCGACCTGCGAGCTGATCAGCCGCAAGCGCTGGCTGTGAAACCCCGCGCCCAGCGCCACCGGGACCGATCGGGTGCCGTACCAGCTGGCCTCGACCACTGTGGCATTCAGCCCCGCCAGCGTCAGCGCGCAGCCCAGCCCGGTCGCGCTGGCGCTGGTATGGATGACCACATCGCAGTCGCGCGGCGCGGCCTCTGGCAGGACGCAACGCAGCCCCAGTGTGGCCGCAAGCCCCGCGCGCTCAGGCAGGATATCGACCAAAGTGACCTCCGCGCCCGGTAACTGCGCGAGCAGCCTTGCGGTCAGCAGGCCGACCACCCCGGCCCCGATCACGGCAATCCTGTCGCCCGCCTGCGCGCCACTGTCCCAGACGATATTCAGCGCCGTTTCCATATTCGCGCCCAGCACCGCGCGGCCCGCAGGCAAGCCCTCGGGCAGGACAGTCAGGCTGGCCTCGGGCAGGCGATACTGCGTCTGATGCGGGAAGAGCGCAAAGACCAACTTCCCGGCCAGCGCCCCTTCGATGACGCGGCCGACGCTGCAATAGCCGTATTTCACCGGGAAATCGAACCCGCCCTCCATGCCCGGGCCGCGCATCCGCTGGGCTTCGGACGCGGGCACTTCGCCGGCGAAGACCAGCGCTTCCGTGCCACGGCTGATGCCGGAACAGACGGCCTCGACCAGCACACCCGCGCCGCTCTCAGCCGGGCGGATCTCGGCCTGTCGCCGCGCCGTGATCCAGAGCGCGCGCGCCGTCATGTCAGCAGATGCCCCGATTTCGCAGCCTTCGTCGCCAGATAGGCGGCGTTCTGCCTGGTCCGGCCCACCTGCAGCGCAACCCGCTCGATCACCTGCACGCCCTGCGCCGTCAGCACATCGCATTTGGCCGGATTATTGGTCAGCAACCGCACCTGCCTGATGCCCAGCTGCCCCAGCAAGGCCGCGCCATGGCGGAAATCGCGCTCATCATCGTGAAAGCCCAGATGATGATTGGCCTCGACCGTGTCCAGCCCGCGATCCTGCAGCGCATAGGCGCGCATCTTGTTGCCCATACCGATGCCGCGCCCTTCCTGATTGAGATAGAGCAACACCCCGCCCCCGGCCTCGACCATGGCGGCACAGGCCGCGCGCAACTGCGGGCCGCAATCGCATTTCAACGAGCCCAGAACATCCCCCGTGAAACAAGCCGAATGCAGCCGCACCAGCACTGGCCGGGACAGATCCGGGGTGCCGATCTCGATCGCGTAATGTTCAAGACCGCCATCATCAGGGCGATAGACATGCACCCGCCCCGAGGCGCTGACCGCCATCGGCAGGAACGCGGTCGAGACAGGCTGGTGCGCGCGCGCCGCGGCCAGCTCGGCCAGCGCCCCGGACGCATCGACGACGCTGAGCCCGTGTTGCGCCGCCGTCGCCAAACCATCAGGCAGCGCCAGCACCAGCGCAGCAGGCAGAAGCTGCGCCGATTTGGCCAGCGCAACTGCCGCTGCGTGCAAAGGCGCCCCGATACGCGGCTGCGGCGCTGCACTCGCGCAGATCTTCGCCAGCCGCGCCACAGGCGGCCCCTGGTCCGGCGCCAGCGCAGGCTCGATCACAGCGCGCAGGCTCGCCAGATCCGCATCCTGCGCCAGCGCCAGCGACACCACCTCGGCCTGCGGCAAGACCGCGACACCCGCGCGGTCCAGCCAATGCCGCGTGACGGCCAGCTCGCAGGGCGCGCCCGACAACACCAGCGCGGCATGGCGCTCGGGCGTCAGCATCTCGACCGCGACCACCAGCGCGGCGGCATCGCCCGCAGTCAACACAACGGGCGTGCCCAGACGCAGATCGCCCCGCACCCGCATCACACGCTCGCGCCGCGACGGGGCCAGCGCGGCACGGACCGCCTCATGGCGGCGCGAAGAAGATGGAACGACGTTCATCTGACCTCATGATCTGTTCGGACCTTTCAAATTAGCGCTTTGCTGCAACAGACAAGTGTCCTGCGCGCAATCACGCGCAAACGCTTGCGCAGCACAGGTTTTCCCAGCGCCCTGCCTTGGCGTCACGTTGCTGCGCGCTAACATCTCGCGCTGGCCTGTGGCATTGAAACGGAGAAGACATTGGGGCTGGCTGTCTGGCGCGGCTTTCTGCGGTCGCTGATCATCTATCACAATCCCGCCATCGCCCGCCCGATGCGGCGATTTTATCGCACGCTTCTGCGCGAAGGCGATCTGGCCTTTGATATCGGCGCGCATGTCGGCACACGGGCGCGGGCGATGCGGGCCGCCGGGGCGCGCGTCGTCGCATTGGAGCCGCAAGCCCCCTTCGCAGGGTTTCTGCGCCGCACCCTGCCGCGCAATATCCGCTTCGTGGAAGCTGCCGCAGGGCCGACGGAAACGGTCGCCCGGATGGCCGTCTCCTCGCGTCATCCGACCGTGTCATCGCTGCGCATGGGCTTTGCCCAGGAGGTCGGCGTCAAGCCGGGCTTCGAGCATGTGCGCTGGGATGGCGAGCAAAGCGTGGCCATGACCACCCTCGACCGGCTGATCGCCGAGGAAGGTCTGCCGCGCTACATCAAGATCGATGTCGAGGGCTTTGAACTCGACGTGCTGGCCGGGCTCAGCCAGCCGGTCGAGCTGATCTCGGTCGAATATCTGCCCGGCCTGCCGCATCTGAGCCAGGCCGTGATTGACCGCCTGCTGGAACTTGGGCCCTATCGCTTCAACCCGGTCATGGGCGAAACCGGCGCGTTTCTGTGGCAGGACTGGCGCGACGCGGCGGCAACGCGGGACTGGTTGCGCAGCCTGCCTGCCGACGCGACATCAGGCGATCTTTATGCCCGACTGCCGGGCTGATCGCGCAAGATCGCCGCAAAGGCATCAAAGACCCCCGGACAAGCCGCCAGCACCGTGCCGGACTGCTCCGGCCTGTCTGCCGGATCAAGTGCTGTGACCGTTGCGCCTGCCTCGGCCAGCAACACCAGACCCGCGGCGATGTCCCAGGGCTGCAACACACGTTCCCAGAACCCATCCAGCCGCCCCGCCGCGACATAGGCCAGATCCAGCGCGGCCGCGCCCATCCGCCGCACACCCGCGCAATGGGGCATGAGCCGGGCAATATCGGCCGCATGGGCATCGATATGCCCCATCCCGCCAAAGGGAATCCCGGTGCCAAACAGCGCCCCGGTCAGTGAACTGGTCGCGGCCACATGCAGCGGATGACCGTTCAGACTGGCCCCGCCTGCGATGCGCGCCGCAAATGTTTCGCGCCTGAGCGGGTCATGCACCACCCCGATCCGGCGAATGCCATCCACCTCCAGCGCGACCGATACTGCCCAATGCCCGATGCCGCGCAGGAAATTTGTCGTCCCGTCCAGCGGGTCCACGATCCAGCGCCGCCGGGCCGCGGGCGCGGCGCCGGTTTCCTCGCCCAGCCAGCCATCACCGGGCCGGGCCGTCAGCAGAATGTCACGCAGGCAGGCTTCGGCCTCGGTATCGGCCCGCGAGACGAAATCGCCCGCCCGTTTATGGCGCACCTGCAGCCTGTCGCGGTTTTCCCAATGCTGCAACAGCAGCGCGCCCGCGTTCTGCGCCGCACGGATCGCCAGCGCCAGATCGGCCTCGTCCTGCGCACTGGCCGCAGCGTCAGTCGGTCGGGTCGCAGTCATCAGCAGCTGTCCTGTCAGTGGGCCTGGCCGCGCCCTGTGATCCTTCGATCGCACAACGCCGCCCGTGCGGCGCGGCATCCTGCGCGCGTCTCAATTCGTGTTGCGTGTGGGGGTGAAAGGCAGCGGCAGCACGGGCACACCATCTTCGATCAGCGCCTTGGCATCCGCCACGGCGGCTTCGCCATAGATCGCGCGGTTGGGCCGCTCGCCCAGATACATGGCGCGGGCTTCCTGTGCAAAGCGCGAACCGACATATTCCGATTGGGCTTCGATTTCGGCGCGCAGCGCGGCCAGTTTCGCGGCCGGATCGACCGGCGGAGTGGCACTTGCCACAGGTTTCGCGCTGGCCACGGCCGGGGCCATCAGAGCCTTTGTCACCTGCGTGTCGCCACAGACCGGACAAGCGACCATGCCCCGCGCGGCCAGCCTGTCATAGGCCGCACCGGATTGAAACCAGCTGTCGAAATCATGCCCTGCACTGCATGATAAAGAAAATCTGATCATCTCACCCACCTGACCTTTTGCCTGTCCGAATTATATGGCGGCGGAGTTAATTCAAGCTAAATTCACCGGCGGCGGCGGGAAACCCCGCCATGCGACGGGTCAGAAAGGACATGCTCATGTTGCGCGCATTGGCAACCGCCCTGCTCATCTCTCTCGCCTGGCCCGCCGGGGCCTTCACTTTCACTGCGCTTGACGGCAGCGAGATTGCGCTCGACGAATTTCGCGGGCGCCCGGTTCTGGTCGTGAACACGGCCTCGCTCTGCGGATTTACCCGCCAATATGGCGATATGCAGGCGATCCATGAGCGCTACGGGCCAGAGGGGCTGGTCGTGCTTGCTGTGCCGTCCGATGATTTCCGACAGGAGCTGTCAAGCAATGAAGAGGTCGAGCAATTCTGCCGCGTCCAGACCGGGCTGACCTTCCCCATCACCCAGATCACCTCGGTGCGCGGACCACAGGCGCATCCTTTCTATCGCTGGCTGGCCGAAACGCATGGCCATGTGCCGGGCTGGAATTTCAACAAGGCCCTTCTGGGACCGGACGGGGAGCTGCTGGGCTTCTGGGGGTCGGGCACCCGCCCCACCGCACGCGCCATCACCGGGCCGATCCGGTCGGCGCTGCAATGAAATCGTTTTTCGTCCTGCGAAAAATGTTTTGGCAGACTCACGCAGGTTTTTTCGTTTGATGAAACCCGTTTTCATCGGCTCCGAGATCTATCGCGGCTCCAGCTACGGGGCCTGGCACCCGCTGCACATCCCGCGCGTCTCGACCGTGATGGATCTGTCGCGGGCGCTGGGCTGGCTGCCTGCCGACCGCTATCGCACCAGCCCCCGCGCCAAGCCCGCCGCGCTGACGGGCTTTCACACCCCGGACTATATCGCGGCCCTGCAAGATGCGGAGGCCCGCCAGAGCGTCGATGAGACGGCGCGAACCCGCCACGGGCTCGGCACCACCGCGAACCCGGTTTTTACCGAGATGTTCCGCCGCCCGGCGACCGGCGCGGGCGGGGTGATGCTGGCCGCCGACCTGGTGCGCGACGGGGGGGTGGTGCATGTGCCCGGCGGCGGAACGCATCACGCCATGGCCGACCGCGCCAACGGGTTTTGCTACCTCAATGACCCGGTGCTGTGCCTGCTGGCGTTGCGGCATCTGGGCCTGAGCCGCATCGCCTATGTCGATATCGACGCGCATCACTGCGATGGGGTGCAGGAGGCGCTGGGCGCGGCCGAGGACATGCTTCTGATTTCGGTCCATGAGGAAAAGCGCTGGCCCTTCACGGGCGCGCTGGAGGATGACGGGGGTGGCCGGGCGCTCAATCTGCCTGTGCCACGCGGGCTGAACGACACGGAAATGGCGCTGATCCGCGAGCGTCTGATCCTGACCGCGCTGGACCGTTTCGCACCGCAGGCGATCGTGCTGCAATGCGGCGCCGACGCGCTGGAGGAAGACCCGCTGTCGCGCCTTGCGCTGTCCAATAACGCGCATGTGGCGATTGTCGGCGCGCTGGCCGCGATGACGCCGCGGCTGATCGTGCTGGGCGGCGGCGGCTATAATCCGTGGTCCGTGGGCCGGCTCTGGACGCGGATCTGGGGCGCGCTGAACGGATGGCATGCGCCCGGCCTCTTGCCCGCGCCGGCGCAGCAGCTGCTGGGGGGGCTGCGCTGGAACCGGCGCGGGCCAGGGCGAAGCCCTGCGCAAGCCTGGCGCCAGACTTTGGAAGACCCGCCGCGCGAAGGCCCGGTGCGCGATGAGCTTGGCGAGCGTCTGGACGCTCTGCGCGCAAGGCTCGTGCATGTGTAAGGCCCGGCCCTGCACAAGCCGCCAGACCGCTGGCCGCGCTGATGCTACCGGTTCATGGCGCGGCTGAGGATGATCACGGGAAGGATCCCGACGGCAACGATCAAAAGAGCTGAGGTCGAAGCTTCTTCCAGTCGTCCGTCCTGCGCCAGCCGGAAGGTCCGAATGGCCAATGTGTCGAAATTGAACGGCCGCAGGATCAATGTGGCGGGCAATTCCTTCATGACATCGGCAAAGACGAAGATCGCCGCAGCCAGAACGCCACGGCGCAAGAGCGGCACATGCACGCGCATGAGCACGCCCGACGGCCCTTCGCCCAGATTGCGCGCAGCGTCGTCCATGCTGGGCGGGATGCGCTGAAAGGCCGTGTCCACAGTTTTCAACGCCACGGCAAGATAACGCACCACATAGGCAAAAAGCAGCGCGACAATCGTGCCGCTGAGCAAGAGCCCGGTCGAGATGCCGAACTGCGCGCGCATGAAGCTGTCCACCGCGTTGTCGAACACCCCCAGCGGCGCGAGCACGCCCACGGCAATGACCGCGCCCGGCATGGCATAGCCCATCGAGGCCGCCTGCATCGCCGCGCTGATCGCCATGCCGCCTTGCTGGCGGCGCGCATAGCTGAGGAAAATCGCAAGACAGATCAGGATCAGCGCCGCCATGCCGGCCAGGGTGACTGAATTGCGGATGAACGCGAAGAAACGCGGGCCCCAGAACGGATCGCCCGCGATGATCGACAGGCGCAGCAATTCGCCAGCGGGCAGCAGAAAGCCCAAGAGCACCGGCACCGCGCAGATCAGCGCGACAAGCATCCCCCGACTGCGCCCCAGCGGGATGCGCTTGAGCGCGCGCGCCCGCCCGCCGCGATTGCTGTCAAAGCGGCGGCTGCCGCGAATGACACGCTCGATCAGAAAGGCCGTGGCCACGAAACACACCAGCAGCGCGGCCAGTTGCGAGGCCGCGACCGGAGAGCCGCGCCCGAACCAGGTGCGGAAAATGCCCGTCGTCATGGTCTGCACGCCCAGATGCACCATCGCGCCATATTCGGCCAGTGTCTCCATCGCGACAAAGGCGGCCCCGGCAGCGATGGCGGGCCAGGCCATCGGCAGCGCGACGGAGCGGAAAGCGCTGGCGCGGCTATGGCCGAGCGCGCGGGCCGTATCCATCATGTCCTGCGACTGGCTGAGGAAGGCGGCGCGCGAGAGCAGATAGACATAAGGGTAGAGCACCAGCGCCATCAGCACGATGGCACCGGGCAGCGAGGCCATTTGCGGAAACCAGTAATCCCCGCGCCCCCATCCGAACAGCGCGCGCAGCCATGTCTGGACCGGCCCCCAATAGCTGAGCCGGTCGAAATAGACATAGGCGATCACATAGGCGGGCATCGCCATGGGCAGCATCAGTGCCCATTCGAACACGCGCCGCCCCGGAAAATCATAGGCCGCCACCAACCAGCCGGTTGTCACCCCAATGAGCGTGGCGATGGTCAGAACGCCTGCGACCATGATCAAGGAGTTTTGCACATAAAGCGGCAGCACGGTCGCCGCGAGCTGCGCCCAGACTCCGTCAGACGAGACAAAAGCCCGGCTCAGCACGGTCAGGATCGGCAACAGGATGATCGCGATGATCACAAGGGACAGGCTCGTCCATGGCGAGAACCGCCATATGGTCGGGTTGCGCGGGCGTGACGGCGGTTCCAGAGTCGAGGTCATGGCGGGCTTTCGGCTGGGATCAATTTCTTCTTATGTATTGTTGAGTGTTCTTGTCAACAAATACGAAATGCGGTAACTGGGCCTCAAGACAGGTCTGGTCCTGTCCGATCCGCCAACCCAGAGGGCGTGCTGCGCCCCAGGCAGGCAAGACACAACATAAAAGGAGTCTTTTGCATGTTTCGAGCCGCAGCTGTCTCGACGCTGGCGCTGAGCGTCGCCCTTCCTGCTTTCGCCGGAGAGGTCAATCTGTTCTCATCGCGTCACTATGACACGGATTATGCCATCTTCGAGGCGTTCACCGAAGCGACCGGGATCACCGTCAACCTGATCGAGGCTTCGGGCGATGAGCTGATCGCCCGCATTGAGGCCGAGGGCGTGAACAGCCCCGCCGATGTGTTCTGGACTGTCGATGCAGGCCGGCTGCATATGGCGGTCGAGCGTAATCTGTTCCAGCCTGTGCAAAGCGACGTACTGGAAGAGCGCGTGCCCGCGGACATGCGCCACCCTGACGGGCTGTTCTTCGGCCTGACCACACGCGCCCGCGTGATCTATTACAATGTCGAAAATGGCCGTCCTGAGAATGTGAACACATTCGAAGATCTGGCCGACCCCGATCTTGGCCTGTCGATCTGTATTCGCACCTCATCCAATATCTACAACCTGTCGCTGATGGCCGAGATGATCGAAGTGCATGGCGAGGATGCGGCTGCTGACTGGGCGACTGGTCTGCTTGGCAATCTGGCGCGTCGGCCGCAGGGTGGGGATACGGACCAGATCCGCGGTGTTGCCGCCGGAGAATGCGATCTGGCTGTCGCCAACAGCTACTATTGGGGCCGGTTGCAGACCTCGCAGAACCCCGCGGACCGTGAAGCGGCTGCGCGCGTGCGGCCCATCTTCCCCAATCAGGATGATCGCGGCACGCATGTCAACATCTCGGGCATGGGCGTGCTGGCAAATGCACCGAACCCCGAGAATGCTGTGGCGCTGATCGAATTCCTGACCACGCCAACTGTCCAGTCAATCCTGGCCGATCAGAACAATGAATGGCCCGTGGTTGAGCGTGTGACTGTTACCGGTCCAATGCGTGATTGGGCTGATTTCACCCGCAGCGATACCAACAAGGCTGTCTATGGGAGCAATCAGGCGCTGGCGATCAGCATCTGGGACCGGGTCGGCTTCCCCTGATCACAGCCTCGACATCCTGAGCAGTCAGAGGCCAGCGCAGCCGCGCTGGCCTTTTGCGATGCAAAGCGCCGAGACGGGTTGCTGAAGCGACATCCCCCTTCGGCAGATGCGACGCTGTGTGACAGCGGGTTTCGGGGTCAGGGCCGGGGCACCGGTTTGGGCCTGCGCTGGGCCGCGATGGCAAATCATGGTGCCCATCGGTCGGATTGACAAAGCCGAGCCTTTCTGTCAGGTAATGACCATAGCCCAGCCAGAACGTCTCGTCAGCCCGGCGCATCCCGTATCAGCTCAAGGAGCGCGCCAGATGTGCAAGCCCTCACGT
>SKIM01000228.1 GCA_007116445.1 Natronohydrobacter sp. | reverse complement strand
GGGGGCCTTTTGAAAGACACCAACATCCCATCCACCGCACTTGGCGATCAGCAGGTCACTCTGGCTGCGATCGCGGCACAGAGCCAGGACGCGGCGCGCCATGCCAGCAAAAGCGTGGACAGCATCAGCCGGATCACCTCGCAGATGAAAATGCTGGCGATCAACGCCAAGATCGAAGCTGCGCGTGCGGGTCAGGTCGGTCGCGGGTTTTCCATTGTCGCCGATGAAGTCAGCAATGTCGGTGCCCAGATCAATGACATCGCGACGGATGTTCAGGCACAATTGGCCAAGCGACTGGCTGATCTGGATGCGATGGTCATCGCGATGGACCGCCAGAGCGCCAGTGCGCGTCTGGTCGATCTTGCCTACACTGCCGTCGATACGATTGACCGCAACCTCTATGAACGCACCTGCGACGTGCGATGGTGGGCAACGGATTCTGCCTTTGTCGCTGCACTCGAATCCCTCGATACGACCGCGTTTGCCTATGCGAGCAAACGACTGGGGGTCATCATAGACGCGTATAACATCTACCTTGATATCTGGATCACCGACCGAAATGGCAAGATCGTCGCGAATGCGCGACCTGACCAATTCGCGGTCAATGGCAAGGTGATTTCTGATCTGCCTTGGTTTCCCCGCGCCTTGGCCCAGATCTCTGGCGATGCCTTTGACGTCGGGGATGTTGTGACTTCCCCCTATCTGAACAATCGTCAGACCATCAGCTATGCCTGCGCAATCCGTGCAAATGGTGACAAGAACGGACGTGTTCTTGGTGTGCTGGCAACCTGTTTCGACTGGGAAGCACAGGCCCGCGATATCCTGACTTCGCTGCGCATGGATGACACGATGCGCCAACGTAACACCCGCGCTTTGCTGATCGACCGCGACGGGTGGATCATCGCAGCATCAGATGGCGCGGCGGACAAGTCGGCAAAGATCACCATCCCGCCGGAAATGGACCCACATCGCGGCGCATATACGGATGGGGGCAAGCTGATTTGCTATCACCTCACTGAGGGGTTTGAGAGCTACAAGGGTCTTGGCTGGCGCGGCGTGATCATTCAGGACTTGCCGTAAGCGACCAAAATCGAAGATGAAGTATGCCAGAGCTTTTCAGATCCAAGACCCTCTCCCGCAGACCGGAGGACCGTTCGGCTTGCGGGGCCGCGCCTTAGAGTGCATTTCGACCGCAGCGAAGCTAGGATCGAGAAAAATGCACGTGAAAACAAGATCTAGAGTGGTTCATCCTGCTCAAGTTGATCGCGAACCACTCTAGCGCATGCCCCGACTTGACAGGCACGTGCAAGCCTGACCCGCACGCGCCCTGCAACTTGTTTCAGAGGTTGCGCGCGGCCATGGTGGCGCGAGTCCACCAGTCCAGCTCCGTCAGCATGGCATCCGCGGATCCGCCGATCGCGCCTTCTATCGCAGAGATTGGCTTCGGATCACCGCCCAGAGGGTGGACCGCGAAGAAGTCGCTGCCCCCAATATGCACCGCCGAGCGAGTCGCAGCCATTTGCAGCTCGATCCCGATGCTGCGCAGATGCTCGGCTGCACGCGTGCCCCCGACCGAGCCATAGCTGACGATCCCGAATGCCTTGCGGTTCCATTCGACATAGGCCTGATCAAGCGCGTTTTTCAGTGCGCCGGTGATGGAGCGGTTATATTCCGGCGTAACAAAAATATAGCCGTCGAACTGGCCGATAACCTCTTGCCACTTGCGCGCGGCCGGATCCTCGGAGGGCATCCACGCGTTCGAGGCCACTTCATTGAAGAGCGGTAGATCGAAGCTCTTGAGATCAACCAGTTCCACCTCCCAGTCGCCGCGCGCACGGGCGCGCTCGACGATCCAGTTTGCGGGCGCCTCGCCAAAGCGTGAGTCGCGGGTGGTTCCAAGAATGACGGCAATACGGGGGGTCTGTGACATGAGAAACTCCTAGTTGATGTCCTGCGCCTCATCTGCGCCTTGTGCGCGCCGTTTCATAGACGCGCGCCAGCACAGGCCCTGTGCAGAAATCGACGGCTGCACCTTGCGCGCGCTTTTCAACCGGGCGGCGCTGGGCTATCTCTGGAGCAAGCGAGAAGGATCAGAGCCGCGCATGACCCGCAACGACAACCCTGCCGACCCGTTCAAGAAAGCCCTGTCAGACACGGCGCGCACCATGGCCGATGCGCGCGATCTGACCGTGACCTATTCGGTCGATCCGCCGGGCATGAGCGGCGACACGATGCGCCTGCCCCAGGTCACCCGCCGCCTGACCCGCGACGAAGTGCTGCTGGCGCGCGGCACTGCCGACACGCTGGCGCTGCGCCACCGCTTCCATGACGCGGCCTGCCACGCGAAATACATGCCGCAGGGCCAGATGGCGCGCGATCTTTATCAGGCGATGGAGGAGGCCCGCTGCGAAGCTGTGGGCGCGCAGCACATGCCCGGCACCGCCAAGAATATCGACGCGCGCATCGCCCATGAGGCCAATCGCAAGGGCTATGCGCAAATCCGCGACCGGCAGGATGCGCCTTTGTCCGTGGCTGCGAATTACATGATCCGGCAACTGGCGACGGGCCGCGATCTGCCCGAAGGTGCCGGCCAGGTGCTCGATCTGTGGCGCGGCTTCATCGAGGAACGCGCGGGCGAGACGCTTGACGGGCTGGACAAGGCGCTGGCTGATCAAGGTGCCTTCGCGCGGCTGGCGCGGCAGATGATC
>SKIM01000328.1 GCA_007116445.1 Natronohydrobacter sp. | reverse complement strand
CTGATGCAGGCCGCCGAGGGGCGCCGCAGCCCTGTCTGGGTGGCGATGGAATATCGCTACATGCCCCCGGTCGAGCGGCTGCGCGCGGCCCTGGCTGAGGGGCGCGCAGGCACTCCGCGCATGGTCTCGATCCGCGAGCATCGCTTTCCGTTTCTGGAAAAAGTCGGCGACTGGAACCGCTTCAATGCGCGCACCGGTGGCACGATGGTCGAGAAATGCTGCCATTTCTTCGACCTGATGCGCCTGCTGCTGGGCGCGGATCCGATCCGCGTCTATGCGTCGGGCGGCGCGGATGTGAACCATCGCGACGAGCGCTATGACGGGCGCGCGCCTGACATCGTGGATCATGGCTTCGTGACAGTCGATTTCGCAAGTGGCACGCGCGCCATGCTGGAACTTTGCATGTTCGCCGAAGGCTCGCATTGGCAGGAAGTTGTCTCGGTCAGCGGCGACAAGGCGCGGCTCGATGCCTGTGTGCCCGGCCCCGCGCGTTTTGCGCCCGACGGGCAGGAGCGGCATTCGGAATTTGTCATCTCCGACCGCGCAACGAGGCGCGAAACGCGCGAAGTGGTCGAGGTTGACGCGCGTATTCTGGGCGCAGGCGATCACCATGGCTCGACCTATTTCCAGCATGCGCGGTTTCTGGATCTGATCCGCAAAGGGCATGGCGCGCCAGAGGTCAGCCTTGCGGATGGCTATTGGTCGGTTATGGTTGGCGAGGCGGCCGAACAGTCGATCCGCACCCATCAGGTGATTGATCTGCGCGATTTCGGCGCGCCTGCCATATCCGCTGCATGAAAGGGATTGAGATGAGCGATATCGTGATTTCGGAATTCATGGATGCGCCCGCCGTTGACTGGCTGCGGCGCGATTTCAACGTGACCTATGACCCGACACTGGTCGAGGATGCCGCCCGCCTGCAGGAGGCCTGCGCCGGCGCGCGCGGGCTGATCGTGCGAAACCGGACGCAGGTGACCGAGGCGCTGATCGCCGCCAGTCCGAAGCTGCGCGCGGTCGGGCGGCTGGGCGTGGGGCTCGACAATATAAACCTGGACGCCTGCAAGGCACGCGATGTTGCTGTCTTTCCGGCGACAGGCGGCAACACAGTCTCGGTTGCGGAATATGTTATCACGGCGGTGCTGATGCTGCGCCGTGGCGCATGGCTGGGCACCGCGGAGGTGCTGGCGGGCGCATGGCCGCGCCAGCGCATGATGGGGCTGGAGGTTTCGGGGGCCACGCTGGGTCTGGTGGGCTTCGGGGCCATTGCGCAGGCGGTGGCGGTGCGCGCGCAGGCGCTGGGCATGGCGATCATGGCGCATGACCCGTTTCTGCCCGCAGATGATGCAGCATGGGCTGGCGTCGAGCGCTGCGAGACGCTCGACGACCTGCTGAGCGCCGCCGATGCCGTGAGCCTGCATGTGCCGCTGACGGCCGAGACGCGCAATCTGCTTGATACCGCGCGATTGTCGCGCATGAAAAAAGGCGCGGTGCTGATCAACACGGCACGCGGCGGGATCATCAATGAGGCCGCCTTGGCGGAGGCGCTGGGGTCTGGTCATCTGGCCGGTGCCGCGCTGGACGTGTTTGACGCGGAACCGTTGGCGGGGGGCAGCGCTCTCGACGGTGTGCCGGGGCTGATTGCCACGCCGCATATCGCAGGTGTCACAGTTGAATCGAACACGCGGATCAGCTGGATCACCGTGGAAAATGTCGCCCGTCATTTGCGGAAGTGACCGCCCCCACTGCCAGACAGGACCGAAACATGCTTGACCAACCCACTGACCTGAAATCGCGCTTGTCTGACCCTGCGCTTCTGGAAACCCGCGCCTATCTCGCGGGCGACTGGATCGCCGCGGACGATGGCAAGACATTCGATGTGATCAACCCCGCGCGCGGTGATGTCATCGCACAGGTGGCCGATCTGGGCCGCGCCGAAGTGGCCCGCGCGATTGCCAGCGCAGATGCCGCCCGTCACGACTGGGCCGCGCGCACAGGCAAGGAGCGCGCGAGCGTCTTGCGCAAATGGTATGCGCTGATGATGGAAAATCAGGAAGACCTTGCGCTGATCCTGACCGCTGAAATGGGCAAACCGCTGGCTGAAGCGCGCGGCGAAGTGGCCTATGGGGCGAGTTTCATCGAATGGTTCGCCGAAGAAGCCAAGCGCATCTACGGCGAGATCATCCCCGGCCACCAGCCCGACAAGCGCCTGAGCGTCATTCGCCAGCCGATCGGGGTTGCGGCCTCGATCACGCCCTGGAACTTCCCCAATGCGATGATCGCGCGCAAGGTCGCGCCTGCGCTGGCTGTGGGCTGCGGCTTTGTCGCGCGTCCGGCAGCGGAAACGCCGCTTTCGGCGCTGGCCATGGCCGTGCTGGCCGAGCGCGCCGGGATCCCCAAGGGCGTGCTTTCGGTCGTCCCATCCTCGCGATCTTCCGAGATCGGCAAGGAATTCTGCGAAAACCCCGCCGTGCGCAAATTGTCCTTCACTGGCAGCACCGACGTCGGGCGCATCCTGCTGCGTCAGGCCGCCGATCAGGTCATGAAATGCTCGATGGAACTGGGCGGCAATGCGCCGTTCATCGTGTTCGACGATGCGGATCTGGACGCCGCCGTGGCAGGGGCGATGATCTCGAAATATCGCAATAACGGGCAAACCTGCGTCTGTGCCAACCGCATTTATGTGCAGTCAGGCGTCTATGATGCCTTTGCCG
>SKIM01000076.1 GCA_007116445.1 Natronohydrobacter sp. | reverse complement strand
CCGCACAGGCCTCGACGAATTGCGCCGTCGAATTCGAATAGGCTGCCTCCCCCTCATCTCAGGCGAGAAATACACCATCAGAAAACGCTTCCTGACGGGAGTCGCGTAGTGTGTTCGTTCGCCCTGAACAAGTCGCAACACTCTGATTTTGTGCATGAAATAGACGTTTTCTGTCGCCATTGATTGCAGGGTTTTGTAGTATTTGATCCGAAACCTTGCAATTTCGGGGTGGGCGATGAAAGCGAAACCGAGAGGGCCAGAGCAAGACGATCTGTTTCGCGCGCGCTTGGTCGAGATCATCGACACGCGTCATGAGCTGGTGAAGCTGGCGGCACTGATCGACCGGGAGTTCTTGGATCGCGAATGGGCCGGGTTCTTCCCGTTCGAAGCTGGCAGGCCCGCGACGCCTTCGCGCCTGGTCGCCGGGCCTTCTCTACCTGCAGCATGCCTACAAGCTGTCCGACGAGGCTGTGGTCGCGCGCTGGGTGGAGACCCCCTACTACCAGCATTTCCGCGGTGCGACCGTTCGTCGGGAAAATGATCCCCCGGATCATTTTCTGACCCTCCTCACGCCAGCACGGCCCACCCATCGATCCGTCATCGCTCACGCGCTGGCGCAATCGCATTGGCGAGGAATCCCTGCCCGGCCAGCGCATCAACCGCGCGCATCGCGTCGGCCTCGCTGATGGTGACAAAGACATCCGCATCTCGCGCCAGACCGTTCAGTGCAATCATCGACGCCGTCTTGCAATCAAGCCTGCCCATGCAGGAGGCCGGGCCGGAGGTTTCAACCACTTGCCCCGCGCGAATGCCCTCGATCAGCGCCGGGGCTGCTTCAGGTTCCACAATGATGATCTGCGGGCCATCGCCCCAGACAAGGCGCGTATGGGCCGCAACCGCCGCCGCCAGCCCGCCGACCCCAGCTTGCAACAGGATATGACTGGGGGCAGTGTCGATCTGCTGGGCGACCTCGGCGGCCAGTTGCAGATAACCTTCCATCACGCGCAGCGGCAGATCGGTGTATCCGGGCCATGAACTGTCGGACAAAAGCGTCCAGCCCTGCGCCTGAGCGGCATCAGCAGCGGCCTGCATGCTGGCCTCGTAATCCGCCCCGGCGCGGACGACCTGGGCCCCCTTGACGCGCAGGCGGTCAGCGAAGGCTTCCGGCACCGTGGCCGACAGGTAGATCACCGCCCGCGCCCCGAACAGGCGCGCGCCTGCCGCCACTGACAGCCCGTGATTGCCCGCACTGGCCGTCACATAGACGCGACCCTGCAGCGCGTGGAGCAGCGCGTCGCTGGCGCAGGCAGCGGCCTCACGCGCGATGGCATGCGCGGCGCCAAGCGCCTTGAAGCTGCCCAGCCCCATGCGCTGGCGCTCATCTTTCAGACTGATGCGCGCCACCCGTGATGCCGCCGCAAGCGCTGGCATCTCACGCAGCGGGGGTGGGGCATGGGCCGGGCAGCGGGCCAACAGCTCCGCAACCGCGCTGGCCTGGGCCAAAGGGGCCAGCCCGGCTGCGGGCAGCCCGCGCCCCCGCCAGGGATTTGTCAAAGCTTGCACCATTCCCGATCCTGTCCTGTTTCGCCACAGTCTATCGCGACTGCCGGCAAGCGGGCCGGAAAAACCAAGCGCTCTGCGCCTGAATTCGGACATTCGCCGGCAAGCTGCGCCGATTTTCGGAACAGAGGGGCGAAGATGCTTTCCTTCACGCTGAATTTCCGCAAGCCTGCCCGAACGGACAGACTCGATGCGCAGACACTCAATATCCTGCAACACAACGCCCGCATCACGGCCGAGGCGATGTCGCATCAGGTCGGTTTGTCACCCGATGCCTGCCGCAAGCGCATGGCGCGGCTGCGAGGCTCGGGGATCATCAAGGCCGAAATCGCGGTCCTTGACCCCACCAGCGTCGGGCGCGGACTGACCCTGATTGTCGAAGTGACCCTGCAGAACGAACTCAAGGCCGATCTGGACCGCTTCAAGACCGCCATGCAGACCGCGCCCGAGGTCATGCAATGTCATTATGTGACCGGGAATGCCGATTTCATCCTGATCCTGTCAGCCCGCGACATGGCCGATTTCAAAGCGTTCACGCGCCACCATTTCTTCGCCGAAGACAATGTCCTGCGCTTCCGCACAAGTGCCGTCATGGACAGGGTCAAGACGAGCTTGGCGGTGCCTGTCATCGCCGATTGAGACGAGGGCCACCCGATGACCGATGCGCCAAGTCAGGGCCCGGAATGCCCTGCAACGGCGTTTCGCTTCGCTTGGATCAGTAGGGGCGCAATCCGCGATCTCTGCCGCGTGCGCGGTGCAATACCGCGCGCCTCAGCCCAGCGTTTCGCGCGCGTGATGGCGCAGCGCATTGCTGAGCGCTTGAAGCGGTTCTGCCGCGCGTCGGTTGATTTGCCAGAACAAGGGCCGGTCAAACGCTGTGTCCGCAATCAGTTCGACCAATCGCCCAGCGCGCAGATGTTCCTGCACCAAAGACGCGGGGTTCATGCCCCAACCCAACCCCTGCAGCGACGCTGTCACAAAACCCTGGGTCGAAGGCAACCAATGGGTGGGCAGGGCCAGCCTTTGCCCGAAGACAGCTTGCACCCATTCCTGTTGCAACTGATCCTTCTGGTTGAAGGTCAGCGCCGGAGCGCGGGCCAGTGCTGCAAGGGTCACCCCATCTACGAAAAATCGCTGCATGAAACCGGGGCTGGCCGTTGCATG
>SKIM01000080.1 GCA_007116445.1 Natronohydrobacter sp. | reverse complement strand
GTTGCGCACTGTGCCGCCGCGCGATCTCTACACGGCGATTGACTGGCCGGTGATCGTGCTGCTGGCCGCCCTGATCCCGGTCGCGGGCGCGATGGAGGCGACAGGGGCGGCGGATCTGTTGGCGCGGGTTCTGGTGGACACGATCGCGCAGGGCAACGCGATTGCAGCCCTCGCAGTGGTGCTGGTCACGACGATGTTCCTGTCGGATGTGATGAACAATGCCGCCACGGCCGCCGTGCTCTGTCCCATTGCGCTGGGCATCGCGAGTGTGCTCGGGGTCAACCCGGACAGTTTCCTGATGGCCGTGGCCATCGGGGCGTCCTGTGCTTTTCTGACGCCCATCGGGCACCAGAACAACACGCTGATCCTTGGCCCCGGTGGCTTCGGCTTTGGCGATTACTGGCGGCTCGGCCTGCCGCTGGAGGTGATTGTCATCGCAGTCAGTCTGCCGCTGCTGCTGGTGGTCTGGCCGCTCTGAGCTTTCCCTTGCGCCATTCTCAGGATTAATATAATATTCCTGATGTGCAATATGCAGGGGCGGATGATGCAAGAGACGGGTTTTCCATTGCTCCGACCGGGGCCGCCGCGCCCGAGTGCGATCCTCTTGCCGCGCGGGCTGACATTGCCGTCGGGCACCGAGCGCTATGTGGTGACAGGCGCGGGCGCGATCCTGATCACAGTCAGCGCGGGCGACGTTGTGGTGATCACCAATGATGAAGGCGGCCAGCCCTGCGAGATCGTCGCGGCCGATGCCCATGGGCGCGGGGATCCGGGGGTTCTGGGGCTGCGTGCCGGGGCGCGGGCCGAGGGGCTGATGGCGCTTCTGGCGGGGGGCGATGCGTCGCTGCGCAGGGTGCGGCGCGCGATTGTCGCGCGCGGGATTGATCTGGCCCAGGCCCCTGCGCTGCGGCTGTTCGAGGCCAGCACCCCGGCGGACACGCGCGAAACGCTGCAGGTGGCCCGCGACGGTGTGGTGATCATTGCAGCGCCCGGCGGAGCGATGGACCCCGCCGCGCAGGACACGGCGACGCCGCTGACGGTGATGGTGACCCGCGCCAATCCCCGCGCGCATCAAAGCTTCGCGCTGCCTGATCCGCTTGCCGATCCCCTGGCCGAAATTCGCGTCCATTCCGCCACGGCAGAGGCCTATTTTGTCAAGGCGGGCGATTTCATCCAGATCCTCGATGTCGATGGGCGGCAATGCACGGATTTCCAGTGTTTCGACGCGCGCAAGCTGGACGAGGGTTTGCAGCGCCCGCTCGATGTGACGACGACGCGGACGCTGATGGGCCATGCCTATCCGATGCCGGGGCTGCACGGAAAATACTATGATCAGGATATGGACCCGCTGGTGGAGGTCATTCAGGACACATGCGGGCGTCACGATGCCTTCGCCATGGCCTGTGCGGCGAAATATTACGACGATATCGGCTATCCGGGTCATGTGAATTGCACGGATAATTTCAACGCGGCACTCGCCCCTTTCGGAGCCGAGCCGCGACCGGGCTGGATGGCGATCAACTTCTTTTTCAACACCGCACTTGATGCCCATGGCGTGCTGCTTGCGGATGAGCCCTGGTCGCGGCCCGGCGATTATGTGCTGCTCCGCGCGTTGACGGATCTCGTCTGCGTCAGCTCTGCCTGTCCTGATGACACCACGGCGGCGAATGGCTGGAACCCGACGGATATCCATCTGCGCACCTATAGCGGCACAGAGCCTTTCAAACGCGCCATTGCCATCCGCGCGAGCGCAGATTCGGAGCCCAAGATGACCAAGGAAACCGGCTTTCACGCATGTTTCGCAAAGCATACTGGCCATTTCGTCGAATATAACGGCTATTGGCTGGCCAGTTCCTTTGCCGCGACGGGGGCTATCGGGGAATATTGGGCCTGTCGGCAGAAATCGGTGATCATGGACCTGTCGCCCTTGCGCAAGTTCGAGATCACTGGCCCGGACGCGGAAGCGCTGTGTCAGTATGTATTTACCCGCGATGTGCGCAAGCTGTCGGAAGGCGGCGTGGTCTACACGGCGATGTGCTACCCGCATGGCGGCATGATCGACGATGGCACCTTGTTCCGGCTGGGGCGCGACAATTTCCGTTGGATCGGGGGCAATGATTACGGCGGCGAGTGGATCCGCGAGAAAGCGGCGGAGCTGGGGCTGAAGGTGCTGGTGCGCTCATCGACGGACCAGTTGCACAATGTCGCGGTGCAGGGGCCGGAGAGCCGGGATCTCTTGCGCAAGGTGATCTGGACCGCGCCGCATCGCCCAGCCTTCGATCAGCTGGAGTGGTTCCGCTTCACGCCCGCGCGGCTGCATGGGCCGGAGGGCGTGCCGGTCGTCGTCTCGCGCACAGGCTATACG
Organism: Natronohydrobacter sp.; assembly: GCA_007116445.1. Classification (GTDB taxonomy): domain Bacteria; phylum Pseudomonadota; class Alphaproteobacteria; order Rhodobacterales; family Rhodobacteraceae; genus Roseinatronobacter. The sequence goes on along the minus strand of SKIM01000080.1, from coordinate 359 downwards.
GGCGAGCTGGGCTATGAGGTCATGTGCCACCCGCGCGATTGCGAAGCGGTGTTTGACGCGATCTGGGCGGCGGGGCGGGATCACGGGCTGACGCCCTTCGGGTTGGAGGCGCTCGACATGGTGCGCATCGAGGCCGGGCTGATCTTTGCGGGCTATGATTTCAGCGACCAGACTGACCCGTTCGAGGCCGGGATCGGCTTTACGGTGCCGCTGAAGTCGAAGCAGGATGATTTCATCGGCCGCGACGCGCTGATCCGGCGCAAGGCGCATCCCGCGCGCAAGCTGGTGGGGCTGGAAATCGACAGCAACGTGGATGTGGGCCATGGCGACGGCGTGCATCTGGGCCGCGCGCAGGTGGG
>SKIM01000355.1 GCA_007116445.1 Natronohydrobacter sp. | reverse complement strand
CGCCCAAAGCCTGCGCGAAGGCACGCCCCTCGGGGCTGGTCGCGTCATTGATCTCGGGCGCATCCGCCGCCCCGGTCGCAGCCACCAGCAGCATGTCCGAGGTCGAGGTGTCACTGTCCACAGTGATGCAATTGAAACTGCGATCGGTCTGGCGCACGACAATGCCTTGCAAGACAGGCTGAGTGATCTTTGCATCCGTAAAGATATAGACAAGCATCGTCGCCATATCCGGCGCGATCATCCCTGACCCTTTGGCAATGCCCGCGATACGCACAGGCTTCCCGCCGATCTCGACCTGCGCGGCCGCGCCCTTGGGGAAGGTGTCCGTGGTCATGATCGCGCGCGCGGCCTCGGGCAGCGCGGCTTCGGACAGCCCGCCGCGCAGTTCGCGCAGAACGGCGATGATCTTCTCATGCGGCAAGGGCTGGCCGATCACCCCGGTCGAGGCGGTGAAGACCCGCGCCGCGGGCAGACCCAGCGCATCGGCCGCCGCGGCACAAATCGCGTCCACGGATTGCGCGCCCTGCGCCCCGGTGAAGGCATTGGCATTGCCGGAATTGACGACGATTGCCGCGCCCTGATCGCTCGCCCCCGCGATTTTCGCTTGCGCATCCAGAACCGACGCCGCGCGCGTGGCCGAGCGGGTGAAGGTGCCCGCCATGACCGTGCCCGGTGCCAGCCGCGCCAGCATCACATCCGGCCGCCCATTGTAGCGCACACCGGCCGAAGCGACGGCGAATTCCGCCCCCGCGATCACAGGCAGGTCGGGAAACCCTGCCGGCGCCAGAGGCGAGATTGTCGGCACCACCACCTCGGTCGCAGCGGGCGCAAGCGCTGCAAGCTCGGCTTTCAGCGCCTTGATCTGCTGCTTGAGTTTCTTCTTCTGGTTCTTCTTGCCCATAGGCCCGGTCCCTGCCCTGTGCCAGCCCGAAAACGGCTGATCCCGAACAGGGTTTACACCCGCCTGCGTCAGTCGTCCAGCAGGTCGGAGCGCGTCAGAATGGACGGGTCCAGCGCGTCGAAACGCCGCTCGACCTGCGCCGCCGCAGTCGCCGCTGTGAGCGCGCTTTGTGCTGCTTCGCGTTGCAGATTCTGCTCCAGCGCCTCGCGCACCTCTTCCAGCGGCGGGGCCGACGACATGCGCGTGTCATTCAGCAAGACCAGATGCCAGCCGAACCGGGTTTCCAGCGGGCCCATGTATTCCCCGACTTCGAGCGCTTGCACGGCTTCCTCGAATTCCGGGATCATCGCGCCCAGCCCGAACCAGCCAAGCGACCCGCCGCCCTGCGCTGCGCCATCAGTCGAATGCTCGCGGGCCAATTCGGCAAAATCCGCCCCGTCATCCAGCATCGCGCGCAGCTCCAGCGCCTGGTCTTCGGTTTCAACGATGATGTGCGAGGCGTTGAATTCCGGCGTGGGTTCGCGCCCGTCGAATTCCGTCACAAAGGCCGTGTAAGCGACCGAGATATTTTCTTCGGTCAGCGCCTCTTCAGCGGCACGGGTCAGTGCGGCATTGGCGATGAAGGCCCGCTTTTCATTTTCCAGCGCCAGCTGTTCGCGCGCTGTCAGCGCGTCTTCGGTCTGCTGCATCAATGCCGTCTGCTCGATCAGCTGCTCGATGAGGGGCTCGAACAGCGCATCCACCGGCAGCGCCCGGATCTGATCGGGCAGGTCGGCATGCGCGGCCAGCAAATGCCCCAGCGTGATATCGGTCCCATTGACCGAAGCGATCACGGTGCTGCGCGACGGCGCATCCTGTGCAATAACCGGCCCCGCCACGGCCAATGCTGCCGCAAATGTGACACTCAATCGCGAAAATCTGTTCATATTCCCAACTCCGGGCAAGGCGCCGACGGCGCGCAACGTTGACAGTTTTCAGACCGCCCATTACATCGCTCGGAGGTCTGACCGGGTGCGGGCCGTCTGGCTTCGATGCCGTTGTATGGAAGCCTGCACGGAGCGACAACCCCAAGTTCGGTAGATGACCATGACAAATTGATGAGCGGCGTGGCTGGCGTTGCGACTAGGTATAAAAGGCGGAGCACGCATGCTGGGGCTTGGAACGATCACGAAAAAGGTTTTTGGAACCGCCAATGACCGCAAGGTCAAGACGGTCCGCCCGATGGTGGCCCAGATCAACGCTCTGGAAGCCGAATTTCAGGCCCTCTCCGATGATGCGCTGGTCGCAAAGACCGCCGAGCTGAAAGCGCGCGTGGCAGACGGGGCCAGCCTGGAGGATGTGCTGGTCGAAGCCTTCGCCAATTGCCGCGAAGGCGCGCGGCGCGCTTTGGGACTCAGAGCGCATGATGTGCAGCTGATCGGCGGGATTTTCCTGCATCGCGGCAATATCGCCGAGATGAAGACTGGCGAGGGCAAGACGCTGGTCGCGACATTCCCGGCCTATCTGAATGCGCTTTCGGGGCTTGGCGTGCATGTCGTCACGGTCAATGACTATCTGGCCCGGCGCGACTCGCAATGGATGGGCAAGGTCTTTGCCAAGCTCGGGATGCGCACCGGCGTCGTCTATTCCCAGCAGCCTGCCGGCGAGAAGAAAGACGCGTATGGTGCCGATGTGACCTATGCCACCAATAACGAACTGGGCTTTGACTATCTGCGCGACAATATGTGCATGCGCATCGAGGATATGAACCAGCGCGGCCATAACTTCGCCATCGTCGATGAGGTCGACTCGATCCTGATCGACGAGGCGCGCACGCCGCTGATCATCTCCGGCCCGTCGCAGG
>SKIM01000203.1 GCA_007116445.1 Natronohydrobacter sp. | reverse complement strand
GGAAGCGCTCCGCCGAAGCGGCGCGCAGATCGCGGTTCAGAAATCGAGCCCCAGATCAAGCACAGGGGCCGAATGCGTCAGCGCCCCGACCGAGATGTAATCCACGCCCGTCGCGGCCACTTCCGCGATCCGCTCCCGCCGCATATTGCCCGAAGCTTCCGTGACCAGCCGCCCCGCGACCCGCGTGACGGCCGCGCGCAGATCCTCCGTGTGCATGTTGTCCAGCAGCACTACATCCGCGCCGCCTGTGGCCAGCACCTCATCGAGCTGCGCAAGCGTGTCCACCTCGATCTCGATCCGGCGCATATGGCTGGCCATACGCCGCGCGCGCTCCAGCACAGCCGCGATCCCGCCCGCCGCTGCGATATGATTGTCCTTGATCAGGATCGCATCGGACAGCGAAAACCGATGCGCCGCCCCGCCACCATGGCGCACCGCCGCTTTCTCCACCAGCCGCAGCCCCGGTGTCGTCTTGCGCGTGCAGGTGATCCGCGCGCTTGTGCCCGCTGTCTGCGCCACAAAGGCCGCTGTCAGCGTGGCGATGCCCGACAGCCGCCCCATGAAATTCAGCGCGACCCGCTCGGCCGACAGGATGGAAGCCGCAGAGCCTTCGATGGTCATCACCGTCTCGCCGGGCGCAACCTGCGCGCCATCGCCGCGCAAGACCTCGATCTGCAAGGATGCATCGACCAGCCGGAAGGCCATCGCGGCCAGCTGCGCGCCCGAAATGACACCCGCTTGCCGCGCATTCAACCGCGCCGCGTAGCGCAGATCAGGCGCGATCACAGCTTCGGTCGTCACATCGCCCGAGGGGCCAAGGTCTTCGATCAGAGCTGCGCGCACCAGAGGTTCGATCAGCAGGTCAGGCAGGGCAGCAGGGGTCATGCAGTCTCCAGCGGGGTCAGGCAGGCTTCGGCCAGCGTCAGTTTCGAGCGCTGCGCCAGATCAGGGTTCAGGGCGGGGAAATCATCACGCCAATGCGCGCCCCGGCTTTCGCGGCGCTGCAAGGCTGCCACGGCGATCAGCCGCGCGGTTGCGCACATATTGGCGAAATCCGCGCTGTCGGGCTGGGCCGCTTCCAGAGCTGCGATCTGTGCCAGCGCCTGCGCGAGCCCTGCGCCCGTGCGCCCCACGCCGACATGCGCGCTCATCACCTGGCGCAGCTGCGCTACCGCGCCGGCATCAAGCCCCACGCCCCCCGGCGCGAAATCGAGCCGCACAGGTGCCGCCAGATCCGCACCAACGGGCAGTTCCGCCGCGATGTCCTGCGCCGCGCGCTGTGCGAAAACCAGCGCCTCCAGCACCCCGTTCGAGGCCAGCCGGTTCGCGCCATGCAAGCCCGTCGACGCGGCCTCACCGCAGACCCAAAGCCCCGGCAGCGACGCGCGCCCGGCGGCATCCGTGGCGACCCCGCCCATGTGGTAATGCGCCGCAGCCGACACCGGGATAGGCACAAGCGCAGGGTCGATCCCGGCCTTGCGACAAGCGGCACTGACCGCCGGGAAGCGGTCATGGATCGCCGCGCCCAAGGCCGCGCGCGTGTCCAGCTGGGGGCGCTTGCCGCTCTGGGTCTGCGCAAACACCGCCCGCGCCACGATGTCACGCGGGGCAAGATCGGCCAGCGGATGCTCGGCGTCCATGAAAAACACGCCATCCGCGTTGACCAGCCGCGCGCCTTCGCCGCGCAGCGCTTCCGTGGCCAGTGGCGCAGGGTCCAGCCCCACATCCATCGCGGTCGGGTGAAACTGCACGAATTCCATATCCGCCATCACTGCGCCCGCGCGCGCCGCCAGCCCCATCACCTGCCCACGAATGCGCGGCGGGTTGGTCGTCAGCGCATAGAGCCCGCCAGAGCCGCCGCCTGCCAGCAGCACCGCAGGCGCGCGCAATGTGAGGGGGCGCGAAACCCGCGCATCGTCGATCTGCGCAAGTTCGAGCCCGCAAACGCGCCCGCCCTCGACCAGCAGCCCTTGCGCGACCACGCGCTCCAGCACCTGCACCGAAGGCGTCGCGCGCACTGTGGCGATCAGGGTTTCCATGATCTTGCGGCCCGCCTGATCGCCCTTGACCCGCACCACGCGGGGCCGAGAATGCGCGGCTTCATGGTTCAGCGTGTAATTGCCCGCCCCGTCGCGGTCAAAGGGCGTGCCGCGTTCGGTCAGATCAAGGATATGGCCACGCGCGGCCTGCGTCACCAAGGCGGCAATCGCGCCGTCAACTGTGCCCGCACCAGCGGCCACAGTGTCGCTGGCATGCGCGTCGGGGCTGTCGCCTGCGCTCATTGCCGCCGCGATCCCACCCTGCGCCCAGGCCGAAGACGCGCCTTCGCCCAGGCTCTCGGGCGAAATCACCAGAACCGGGTGCGGCGCAAGGCTGAGAGCCGCATAAAGCCCGCCCAGCCCAGCCCCAACGATCACCACGCGGTCGGTTGTGATCACAGCGTCAGGCTTTCGCAGCGGACAGATCGATCATGCGCTGCACCGCCAGTCGCGCGCGGTCGGCCACATCGGGCGCAACCTCGATCTGCGTGGTCATCGTATGCAGCGACCAGAGCACTTTCTCGAGCGTGATCTTCTTCATATAGGGGCACATGTTGCACGGGCCGATGAACTCGACCTCCGGGTGCGCGTCCGAGATATTCGACGCCATCGAACATTCAGTGACCAGCATCGCGCGCTCAGGGCGCTCGGCGCTGACATAATCCAGAATCCCCTTGGTCGAGCCGGAGAAATCAGCCTCCGCCACCACATCGGGCGGGCATTCGGGATGGG
>SKIM01000158.1 GCA_007116445.1 Natronohydrobacter sp. | reverse complement strand
GAGTGAAGTGGCAGGCTGCGTGACCAATCTGGAGTTTCTGGGTGCGCTCACACGCCATGCGGGGTTTCGCGCGGGCGCGGTCGATACAGGTCTGATCGCGCGCGATCTGGCGGAACTGACCCGCGCGCCGGAGATGGCCGCATGGGAATGGGCGGCGGCTGCGGCGCTGGCGATCGAGCTTGCGGCGCTGGACGATCCGCTGGCGGGGTTCAGCCTGTCAGGGCCGGTCTGGCAATCGGTCGGGCTGGATTGTGACGGGCTGCGCATCGCCGTCACGGGTCCGCGCGCGGCGCGGGTCTGTGTTGCCGGGCACGAGATCACGGTCGCTGCACAGATGGACGGGCTGCGGGTCGAGGGGGCGCCGGGGCAGGTGCGGGGCGCGCGTCTGGAGGCGCAGATCGCACTTTTCGGTGCAGTGCCGCGCCTGCTTGCGCTGCGCGATCCATTGGCGCGGCAGGCGCAGGGCGGCGCAAGTGCCGATATCGTGCTGGCGCCGATGCCGGGGCTGGTGAAGGCGATTTTCGTGGCCGCAGGCGACACGGTGCGCGCAGGCGACCGGCTGGCGATTCTGGAAGCGATGAAGATGGAACACACGCTGGTCGCGGCGCGCGATGGCTGCGTGGCCGAGGTGCTGGCCGCGCCCGGCGCGCAGGTCGAAGCGGGGGCCGCGCTGGTCGCTCTGGAGCCAGAAGCGTGAGGCGGGGCCGTGGTTCTGGCGGTTTTGTTTGGCGCTGGCGTCGCATTGAGGTTTTTCGGCATGAAATTGGGGCAGGGCGATGATCCGGCTCTGGCATGTGGCGCAGTCGCGGTCGTTTCGGGTGCTTTGGGCGCTTGAAGAGATCGGCGCGCCCTATGAGCTGATCGCGTGTTCGTTTTTCGACCGCTCTTTGCGTGCGCCGGAGCATCTGGCGCGTGCGCCTGCGGGGCGGGTGCCTGCGATCGAGATCGAGGGGCAATCGCTCTGCGAGAGCGGGGCGATCCTGCTCTATCTTGCCGAGCGGCTGGCCCCGGCGCTGCGCATCCCGGAAACTGCGCCTGAGCGGGCCGCGTTCCTGCAGGGGTTGCATTATGCCGAAACGCTGGGCGCGCATCTGGCCAATCTGACGCAGCATCACATCGTTCTGCGCGAGGAGGCGATGCGCTCGCCGACGGTGATGCGGCTGGAAGCGCGGCGGTTGGAAAATGCCTTGGGGGCCATCGGGCCGGACTGGGTTGCGGGGCGCTTTACAGTGGCCGATATTGCCCTGGGCTATGCCGTCTGGCTGGCGCAGCGTTTCGTGCCCGTGCCGCACGCGGCGCAGGCCTATCTCGGGCAAGCTGCAGCGCGGCCAGCATTTGCGCGGGCCATGGCGCGCGATGGGGCGGCGGAGCTGTATCTGCGCGATTTCTATCCACCGCCAGAGGGGTGAGCCATGAACGCTGTCGAGATTTTCGAGGTCGGCCCGCGCGACGGGTTGCAGAATGAGCCGGGCTTGATCCCGGTTGCGCAGAAAGTGGCGCTGATTGACTGCCTGTCGCGCGCCGGGTTCCGGCGCATCGAGGTGGCGAGTTTCGTCAGCCCGAAATGGGTGCCGCAAATGGCAAGCTCGGGCGAGGTCTTGCGCCAGATCCGCCGCGCGGATGGCGTGCGCTACGCGGCACTTGCGCCGAATCTGCGGGGCTTGCGCGATGCCATCGCCGCCGGGGCGGATGAGGTGGCGATCTTTGCTTCGGCCTCGGAAGGGTTCAGCCGCGCCAATCTCAATTGCAGCATTGCCGATAGTCTGGTGCGGTTTGCAGATGTGGCACAGGCCGCGCAGGCCGCCGGTCTGCCTGTGCGCGGCTATGTCTCTTGCGTGACCGAATGCCCGTTTGACGGACCCACCCCGCCGCAAGCCGTGGCGCAGGTCGCGGCGCGTCTGCGGGCGATGGGCTGCTATGAGATCAGCCTTGGCGACACGATCGGGCGCGCGACGCCCGAGGCCGTGACCGCGATGCTGCGCGCCGTGCTCGACGAGATCGGGGCCGCAGAGCTGGCCGGGCATTTCCATGACACACAGGGCCGGGCGCTGGAGAATGTCGCCGCCGCGCTTGAGCTGGGGCTGCGGGTCTTCGATGCGGCTGTGGGCGGCTTGGGCGGTTGCCCCTATGCGCCCGGGGCGGCGGGCAATCTGGCGACGGAGCGTCTGGCGGCCTGGCTGGCCGCGCAGGGCTGGCAGACAGGGCTTGACGCGCAGGTTGTGGCGCAGGCCGCGGATCTGGCGCAGAAGATGCGAGAGGGGAAGGGATGATGTTCGAGACAGTGACAGTGACGCGCGATGCGCGCGGCGTGGCGGTTCTGACGCTGAACCGTCCCGACAAACACAATGCGCTCGATGCGCAGATGATCGCGGAGCTGACCGAGGTCGCAGAGCAGCTTGGATCGGATCCGGGCGTGCGGGTGGTGGTGCTGACCGGCGCGGGCGCGAGTTTCTGCGCAGGGGGCGATCTGGGCTGGATGCGCGCGCAGATGCAGGCCGACCGCGCGACGCGGATGCGCGAGGCGGGCAAGCTCGCCGCGATGCTCGGCGCGCTGAATGCGATGCCCAGGCCGCTGATCGGGCGGATTCAGGGGCAGGCCTTTGGCGGCGGTGTCGGGATGATGGCAGTGTGCGACATTGCCATCGGTGTGGAGGGCGCGACATTCGGCCTGACCGAAACGCGGCTCGGGCTGATTCCGGCGACCATCGGCCCCTATGTGCTGGCGCGCATGGGCGAGGGGCGGGCGCGGCGGGTCTTCATGTCGGCCCGGCTGTT
>SKIM01000023.1 GCA_007116445.1 Natronohydrobacter sp. | reverse complement strand
TCATGCACCGAGATGCCGCGCAGCCAGATCGGTTTGCCGTTCAGCAGGATCTCCGTGCCCTGCCGCGTGATGGTGCGGAACCCGACCCGGTCCGTGACGCGGTCTTCACCGAATTGCGCCGACACGGCATAGAGCTTGGGGGTTTCGGGTGACCAGAGTTCGGGGGTGGCGGCAAGGGCGGCATGTCCCCTGCCCTGCTTCAGCGCGACCTCTGTCGTCAGCCCCAGTTCGGGGATGGTCACGACGCATGAGCCGTACTCGGCCCCATCGACCGCGACATCGATCTCAACCTGCAAGCCATCGCCACTCAGGCGCACGAACAGGTCACTGATAAACGCTTCTGGCAGATCGTAGAGCGTCACGTCTCGATAAATGCCGCCGTAGTTGAACCAGTCTGTGTTGCGCATGGGCACCCGGTCGCGTGTCCGACTGTTATTGACACAGATCATCAGCCAGTTGCGCCCGTCGCGCAGATGATCGGTCAGCTCCACGCAGAAAGGTGTCGAGCCGCCCAGATGATTGCCCAGAAACTGACCGTTCAGGAAAATCTTGGCCTCGTAATTCGCCGCGCCGATGCGCAGCACCTGACGGCGACCTGTGCAAGCCACATGATCGAGCGGCCGTGTGTACCAGGCACTGCCCTCGTAGAAGTACCACTTCTCTTTCAGCATCTGCCAGTTCGATGGGACCGGCACGCTCTCGCCCATATAGGGATCGTAATCCCATGGCTCGGTCCGCTCTTCCGGCGCGGCGGGCTGCATCGCAAACCATTTCTGCCGCAACCCGGTATCGAGCAGGTCAACGCAGAAATTCCAGTCGCCACTGAGGGATAGGCCCGAACGCCCGGAGGTGAAGATCAACCCGTCATGGGTCAGATTGCGCGCGTCATAGGGCTGTGCATACGCCTCGTCATGCAAAGCCTGAAGCGCATTTTCACCGATGGATGAGCGTTCGAGCATTCTTTATCCTTCCTGCTGCGATCAGTCCGCGAGTGCGTTGATGGCTTCGATCAATTCGGTCAAGGCTGGCGATTGAGCCGCCACTTCATCATGCATCGGCATCACCGCCTCGATGAAGGGGCCTTTCTCCACCGTGTTGATGGTTACGCCCATTTCGGCTTGTGCCGTCTCGAGCGCGGCATCAGCGATCGCGTTCCAGCTTTCGGAATGAAACGCCTGCGCCTCCAGCGCAGCGGTGCGCAAGGCGTCCTGATGCTCGGCGCTCATGGCATTCCACGCACAGGTCGAGATCACGACAACCGAGGGAATGATGGTGTGCTCATTGAGTGAGAAGTAATCCACCACTTCCCCATGCCGGGCATTGGTCAGCGCGGTCGGATTGTTCTCTGCCATATTGACCACGCCCTGCTGTAACGCGCTGTAGAGTTCACCCCAGTCAATCGGCGTCGGGTTGCCGCCCAAGAGCTCGACCATGCGTATGGCAGAGGGGCTGGGCTGCACGCGCACATTCACCCCCGCCAGATCAGCCGGCGAATGGATCGGGCGATCGCCATAGAAAGACCGCGCGCCTTCTGTCAGAAAGGCAACGCCGCGGAACCCCTTGTCGACCGAGGCGTCGAGGATGCGCTGACCCACTTCGCCATTGATGACTGCTTCGAAGTGATCTTCGCTCTGGAAAATGAAGGGCAGGTTGATGGCGCTGTAGAGCGGTTCAAAAGCTTCCAGTTCAGACGCGTTCGAGCGCGCCATTTCCAGCGCGCAGCTCTGGACCAGCTCCATCGATTCGCGCTGGGTTCCCAGTTGTGCATTGGGGAAGACCTGAATGCGATAGGCGCCGTCGGTCAGCTCCGAGAAGCGCTCGCCCATGAACTCCATGCTGATATGCGTCGGATGATCTTCGGGATTGTTGTGGTTGAGCCGCAGCAAGGTCTGCGCCTGCGCGACTGTGGCGAAGCCGAGGCTGGCGACGCCAGCCATCGTCAGGATGCGCGAAAGTTGGGTCATTGTCATATCCTCCCAGGATCGTGGATCATTTGGAACCGGGCGCCCCTCAGCCGCCCCGCGCCGAAAAGATGCCAGCCAAAACCAAATCTTGTCAATCTATTTTACAAATTGGTTGACCAATTATCATTCCTTTGCCAGAACTGGGGCAGCACCCTGGGGAGGATTGGGGGATGAAGCGTCATGTCGACACTGTTTTGGGTTGGGCCATTGCGGCGATTTTCGCGGTCATTGTTTGCGGGATCGTCTGGCAGGTGGTGTCGCGCTATGTGCTGCAGGCACCCAGCACAGTCACATCCGAATTTGCACGGCTGATGTTCATGTGGCTGGCACTGATCGGCGGGGCCTACACGTTCGGGCAAGCAAGGCATCTCGCGATTGATATCCTGCCCATGATGCTCCCGCGCCGCGCCCGACAGATCCTGAACGTCGTGGTGCTTGCGCTGATTGCCGGATTCGCGATCCTTGTCATGATCCGTGGGGGCTGGTCATTGACGACGCGAACGCTGGCATCCGGGCAGATCACCCCGACGCTGCGCCTGCCGATGGGCTATATCTACGCCGCCATTCCCTTTTCCGGGGCTGTGATCCTCTATTATTGCGGCCATTTCCTGCTTCGGCTCTGGCGCGACCCTGATGATGTTCTGGTCGGGCGCACCGAGACGGACCTCGCATCTGATCGCGAGGTGACGTGATGGCCAATGCAATCCTGATCCTGTTCGGCTCTTTTGGGATGCTGATGTTGATTGGTGTGCCAATTGCCTTTGCAATCGGCATATCAGCGGCCCTGACCTTCCTGCTGTTCATGGGCTTCGAGCAGTCCATGTTCATTGTCGCACAGCAGATGGCGTCGGGGTTGGACAGCTTCACGCTGCTGGCGATCCCCATGTTCATTCTGGCAGGAAATATCATGAACCGCGGCGGCATCGCGCGACGTCTGATTGAACTTGCCAAGGTCTTGGGCGGTCGTTTGCCGGGCGCGCTGGTGCATGTGAACATCATCGCCAATATGCTGTTCGGCTCGATTTCCGGGTCGGCTGTCGCTTCGGCTGCTGCGGTGGGGGGCGTGATGGCCCCGGTCCAGAAACGCGAAGGTTATGATCCGGCGTTTTGCACGGCTGCGAATGTCGCTTCCTGCCCGACAGGGCTTCTGATCCCGCCCAGCACGACGTTGATCGTCTATTCGCTGATCAGTGGCGGCACATCGATTGCCGCGCTGTTTCTCGCAGGCTATCTGCCCGGCATCCTGATGGGGCTCGCGCTGATGATGGTGGTTGGCATCATCTCGAAAAAGCGTGGCTATCCTGTTGCGCCGCGTCCCAGTGCCGCCGAGGCATTCACGGCACTGCGCGACGCAATCCTTCCGCTCGGGCTGATCGTGATCATCATGGGCGGAATCGTCGGCGGTGTCTTCACGGCAACCGAGGCCTCGGCCATCGCGGTGGTCTATGCGCTTGTGCTCGCCCTGGTCTGGTATCGCGAAATCCGTGTGCGGGATCTGCCGAAATTACTGGTGGATTCGGCTGTGACCACATCGATTGTATTGCTGATGATCGGGTGTTCGATCGCAATGTCTCGGGCCATGGCATTCGGCGGGATACCCGGAACCATTTCTGGCTTCCTGCTGGGTCTGACGGATAATCCTTACATGATCCTTCTGGTGATCGTGGTGATTCTGCTGGTCATCGGAACCTTCATGGACATGACCCCGGCACTGCTGATTTTCACTCCGATTTTCCTGCCGGTTGTGCGGGAAATGGGCATCGATCCCGTGCATTTCGGCATCATCATGACGATCAATCTATGTGTCGGGATCTGCACGCCGCCGGTGGGGTCGGCGCTGTTTGTCGGCTGCTCGATCAGCGGTGTCTCGATTGCGCGTGTGCTGCGCCCGCTCTTGCCATTCTATTCGGTTCTGATCGCGGTTGTCTTGCTGGTGACCTTTGTCCCGGAGATCAGCCTCTTCTTGCCACGCCTGTTGCTGGGATACTGACACCATGAAAACGATGGAAACCTGGACATTCGCAAGCCGCGATGCGCAGGGGGTAACATTGCAGGTCGAAGGACGGCATCAGATGCGTATCGACGTGCTGGAGGAGGCGCAGTTTCGGGTGCGGCTTTTGAAAGACGGGACGTGGCGACAAGGCCGCAGCTGGAGTGTCGCGCCGCAAGGTCCGCTCCCGCCCGAAGGGCGCAGCCGCGAGAGTTATCAGGGGTTTTCCTGCCCGCGATGGGAGTATGGTGAAGGCACAAACTCTGTCACCCTGACGACCGGCCAGTTGCGGGCGATCATCCACACGCCTTTGCAGATCACCTGGCAAGCGCGGATCGCCGGAAAATGGCGCGACATCGCACAGGATCGGCCGACCGGCGCCTATATGCTGGGGCGGCGCAGCCATGCCAATGCCCATTTTCTGCGCCGCCAGCCCGGTGAAGCCGTCTATGGCCTCGGCGAGAAAGCAGGCGCGCTCGAGCGCACGGGGCGGCGCTTCGAGATGCGCAATCTCGATGCCATGGGCTATGATGCACAAACCACCGACCCCTTGTACAAACACATCCCATTCACGATCACCCGCACAGCCGACTCGGGTAGTTTCAGCCTGTTCTACGACACTCTGGCCGGATGCTGGTTCGATCTGGGCAATGAACTGGACAACTACCACGCCCCTTACCGCAGCTTCCGCGCGGAAGATGGCGATCAGGAATATTACTTCACCTGGGCGCCCGATGTCCTGTCACTGGTCAAGGCGCAACAGCGGCTGACAGGGGGCATGGCCTTTCCCCCGCGCTGGAGCCTTGGCTATTCCGGCTCGACCATGGCCTATACCGACGCGCCGGATGCGCAGGATCAGATGCTGGCATTCCTCGACGCGCTCGAACGCCACCAGATCCCTTGTGACAGTTTTCATCTTTCCTCAGGTTACACTTCGATCGAGGGCAAGCGCTATGTCTTCAACTGGAACACCGAGAAGTTTCCCGATATCCGGGCCTTCAGCGACGCTTATGCGCAAGCCGGGATCAACCTGATCGCCAATATCAAGCCCTGCCTGCTGCACGATCACCCGCGCTACTCAGAGGCCGCGCAACAGGGTCTTTTCATCCGTGACAGCGACACTGGCGCGCCGGAAACATCGGTATTCTGGGATGCCAAGGGCTCGCATCTGGACTTTACCAATCCCGCCACCCTGCGCTGGTGGCAAGACAATGTCACCGAAGCACTGCTGAAGCGGGGTCTGAGCAGCACATGGAATGACAATAACGAATTCGAGGTCTGGGATCATCACGCCCAATGCCACGGCTTCGGCACACCCATCGATATGGGGCTGATCCGGCCTCTGCATGCGCTGCTGATGGTGCAGGCGTCGGAGGCGGCCCAAAAAGCCCATGCGCCCGACAAGCGCCCCTATCTGATCACCCGTGCAGGCTGTGCAGGCTTGCAGCGCCATGCCCAGACATGGACAGGCGATAACCGCACCAGCTGGGACAGCCTGCGCTGGAATATCCGCATGGGGCTGGGTCTGGCGCTGTCAGGCATCTCGAATATCGGGCATGATGTCGGCGGTTTTGCGGGCCCGCAACCTGATGGTGAACTGCTCTTGCGTTGGGTGCAGAATGGCATTTTCCATCCGCGTTTCGTGATCCATAGCTGGAACGAGGATGGATCTGTCACAGAGCCATGGACCCATCCGGCGGTTCTGCCGCAGATCCGCGATGCCATGGTGCTGCGCACCGAGTTGCTGCCCTATCTCTATACCTGCCTGTGGCGCGCGGTCAGTGAAGCCGAGCCAATGTTGCGCCCGACCTTCCTCGACCATGAAGACGATCCCCAATGTCATGCGGATACCGATGATTTCATGCTGGGGCGCGATCTGCTGGTCGCCACTGTGGTCGAGCAAGGCGCGACCGAGCGCAGGGTCTATCTGCCTGACAACGCGACCGGGTGGTGGGATTTTCATCAGGGGCGCTGGTACGCGGGCGGGCAATGGCTGGATCTGCCGGTGACGCTCGACAGCATTCCGCTCTTTGTGCGCGCCGGGGCCGTTCTGCCATTGGCCAAAGGCGCTTCGCGCGCCACTCCGAAGGCGGAAACCGCGCGCGTTCTGGCGCTTTTCCCCGCATTCACCGACAACCCGCAGCTTTCGTTTATCTATGATGATGCCGGCGACAATGCGGATGCCTTGAGCGGCAATCACTGCCTGACAACGGTCACGCTCGCGCGGGGTGATGATCGGCTTGAACTGGCGATCGCGCATCAGGGCGCACAGGCTTTCCCCTTCGCCGAAGTCACGGTCGCATTGCCGCATGAGCTGAGCGCGCCGGTTTTCTGGCGCGGGCGCGCCCTGCGCGATGGTGACGTGATCGCGCTGGAGGGCGGCAAATGAGCTATGATCGCACCACGCTCCGGCCGCGTTGGCTGCATATCGGCTTCGGCGCCTTCGCGCGCGCGCATCCGCTCTTCGTTCTTGACCGGGGCTTGCGGGCCGATGCATCGGGCCAATGGGGCGTGGTGGTTGCGCGGCTGAATGCGGGGCGGGAAGAGCTTGAGCATCTGGCCCTCGCGGGCGGCCTGTATCATGTGCTTGAAGCCGACGCGCAGGGGTTGCGCGCCAGCCAGATCGGTTGTGTCATCGACACCTGCCACCCGGCGCGCGACGGACAGGATGCGCTGCCGCGGATCATCTCTGATGCGGAACTCGCTGTCATCTCATTGACGATCACGGAGAAAGGCTATTGTTCTGGCCCGGATGGGCTTGATTTTGATCATCCGGCCATCCGGGCTGACCTCAAACACGACGAGGCCCCGCGCAGCGCGATTGGCGTGCTGGTGCAGGGATTGGCACAGCGCCGCGCCGCGGGCTTGGGCGGTGTGACGCTTCTGGCCTGTGACAATCTCGCCGGCAACGGTCGCAAGCTGGCGCGTGCCGTCGGTGATTTTGCTGCCACCCGCGACCCTGACCTCGCCGCGTGGATTGATGCAAACTGTCGCTTCCCCTGCGCGATGGTGGACCGCATCGTCCCTGCGATGACCAAGGACAGCCATGCCCGCGTCAGGGCTCATCTGGGACAGGAAGACCGCGCGGCGGTCATCTGTGAGCCCTTCCTGCAATGGGTCATCGAGGATGATTTCGCGGCCGAATGCCCGCCTCTGGCAGAAGGTGGCGCGCTCCTCGTTGCGGATGTCGAGCCATTCGAAGAAATGAAGCTGCGGATGCTCAATGGCGCGCATACGCTGCTGGCGTTGCTGGGGGGGCAGGCCGGGCTTGAGACAGTCGATGCCTGCATGGCCGATCCGGTCTTTGCGGCGGCGGTCGAGCGCTTTCACGAGGATGAAGCCGCCCCGAGCCTGCCGACCTTGCCCGGCATTGATCTTGCGGAATATGGCGTGCAATTGCGCCACCGTTTCGCAAATCCGGCCTTGCAACACCGCACTGCGCAGATTGCAAGCGACACCAGCCAGAAATTGCCGCAGCGCATTCTGGCCCCCTTGCGCTGGCATCTTGCGCAGCATGGCACGGTCCCGCCACTCTGCGCGCTGGTCTTGGCAAGTTGGCTGCAATGGCTGCGCGGAACGCGCGATGACGGTGCAGACCTGCCTTTCAACGACCCGCAAGCTGAAGATCTGCGCAGCCAGCTTGCCAGCTTGTCCCACGGGGCAGAACTAGTGCGGGCCTATCTGTCAAAATACCAAGGTTTTGGCTCCGATCTCGCGCAAGACGCCCGTGTGGCGGAGGCGCTCGGCCATGCTTTCGAGCGCCTGCATTCGACAGGCATTCGCCACACGCTGCTATCCCTTTTGTCCGAGCCTCATCCATGACCCGATTCCTTGGCCCTGATTTCCTGCTGGAAACCCCGACTGCGCGGCGTCTGTTTCATGACGTCGCAAAGCCGCTGCCGATTGTCGATTTTCACAACCATCTCTCGCCGCAAGATATCGCGCAGGACCGCAAATGGGACAATCTGGGCGAATTGTGGCTGGCGCATGACCATTACAAATGGCGTTTGATGCGCTGGGCCGGTGTGCCGGAAAGCCATGTCACCGGTTCGGCGGATTTCAGGACGAAATACGACGCTTTTGCTGCCATAATGCCCCGGCTTGTCGGCAACCCGGTACATCACTGGTCACATCTGGAACTTTGGCGGCATTTCGGACTGGAAGGCACCGTGCTGGAAAAAAGCACCGCCGCGCGGGTGTGGGACGCCACGGCAGAGCAGTTGAAGACGCCCGCTTGCAGCGCCAGAGGGTTATTGCGGCAGATGAACGTTTCCTATGTCGCGACCACGGATGACCCTTGCGATACGCTGGAGCACCACATCGCCTTTGCCGCCGAAGCGGCGGAGGGGTTGCGCATGGTGCCGACCTTCCGCCCCGACCCCGCACTCTACCCGGAGGCAGAGACATTCGCGCCATGGCTGGACCGGCTGGAAGATGTCAGCGGTATCTGGATAAGCGGGTGGGATGACCTGCTGACAGCGCTGATTGCCCGATTGG
The DNA here is from genome assembly GCA_007116445.1 of Natronohydrobacter sp. Lineage (GTDB taxonomy): Bacteria > Pseudomonadota > Alphaproteobacteria > Rhodobacterales > Rhodobacteraceae > Roseinatronobacter. Next base: position 2,029 of record SKIM01000023.1, on the reverse strand, counting down.
ATCACTTCCGCGCCTGTGGCGCAAGTGCGGCGGATCATGGATTGAACGGGCTGGACGTGACAGCCCCTGCGCCCGTGACCGATCTGGATGACATTCTTGTCACGGCACGTCGGGGCGCAGCCATCACACAAGAACAGGCCAGCGCATTTCGCAACGCGCTGCTGGTCGAGCTGGGGCGCGCCTATGCCGCGCGCGACATGGTGATGCAACTTCATATCGGCCCGTTGCGCAATACCCGCAGTCGCCTGCTGCAAACTGCGGGGCGCGATGCCGGGGGCGACAGCCTGCGCGACACCCCTTTGGCCGATGCGCTCAACGTATTTCTGGACCGGCTGGACCGGGACAATGCCTTGCCCCGCACGATCCTCTATGCGCTCGACCCGACCAAGACACCAGTGATCGTGACAACCGCCGGAAATTTCCAGGATGGCAGCCTTGCTGGCAAGGTGCAGCCCGGAACCGCATGGTGGTTCAACGATCAGCTGGACGGGATGGAGACACAAATGCGGGTGCTTGCGCAGATGGGGCTTTTTTCGACCTTTCTGGGAATGCTGACGGACAGCCGGTCGTTTCTGTCTTTCCCCCGGCATGAATATTTCCGACGCCTTTTGTGCAAGATGATTGGTAACTGGGCTGAAACCGGGCATCTGCCGGATGACCCGGGCATGCTGGAAAACCTTGTGCACGACATTTGCTTTCGCAATGCCGCCGGGTGGTTTGGCGTGGCAGGGGGGAACTGATGCGCATTGTATGTCTGGGCGAATGCATGGTCGAACTGGCCCCTACCGGGGATGGCACCTTCGCGCTGGGTTTCGCCGGCGACACGTTCAACACGGCTTGGGCGCTACGCAAGACCTGCCCCGAGAGTTGGGAGGTCGGCTACGCCACCGCCTTGGGTGACGACCCCGTGTCGGGCGATATGCTGCGCTTTATGGCGAAGTCCGGCATTTGCACGCGCGCCATTCAGATCTTGCCGGGGGAAACCTGCGGGCTTTACCTGATACAGCTCACAGCAGGCGAGCGCAGCTTTTCCTACTGGCGCGGAACCTCTGCGGCCCGCAAGATGGTCGATGATGGAAGCTGGCTGCCGCGCGTGCTCGCGGACGCACAGGCCGTGTTTTTGTCCGGGATCAGCCTTGCCATTTTATCGCAGGAGCACCGTGATGCGGTGGCCGCTGCGCTTGAAGCTTACACCGGCACGCTGGTTTTTGACCCGAATTACCGCGCGAGGCTTTGGTCCAGTGCCGCGCTGGCGCGGGACTGGTTTCTGAGGATCGCGGCGCGGGCGGATATTCTCTTACCAAGTATCGAAGATTGTAACGCGTTACTTGGAACCAACAGCGCCGCGGGGGCTGCAGAAGCCCTGTTTGCATCTGGCGCGCGGGAGGTGATTATCACCGATGGTGCCGGGCCGGTCACGATCTGCACTGAGGGTGCGCTATCCGCATTGGCATTCGACGAAGGCGCAGCCCCGCTTGATACGACCGGCGCAGGTGACGCGTTCAATGCGGGCTACCTGTCGGCCAGACTTGAAGGCCAGACACCACGACAAGCGGCAGCGGAAGGTCGGCGGCTGTCACAACTCGCCATCTCAACGCGCGGCGCCTTGCTGCCATAGGCATAATCGCCCGTCTTTGCGCCTTGAATGCCATGGACCCAGATCCACGCTGCGCGCTCATCTTGTGACTGAACCCGGTTTCATCGCATCCGAGGCAGATGGACTTCATCACCAGATATGGTGTTACGGGATCGTGATGCGGTCGCACATTCCCAAGACTTGGCAATTTCGGTGATCAATGACTGGACAAAGGCGGCTGAGCGCTGCGTTCCGATAGCGGGTTTACATTTCCTAGTGTTTTTGTAAGACTAAAGGTACCCAGTCAAGCTGCGTTGCAGACGGCCCGGCAACCACCCTTAGCAGGTTGCTGAAATAGTCCCTGAGCCGGAACGCTATCCCTTCATCATGACTGGGTGAATTGATCGGAATGCCTTTTGGCGGGTTCGACGCATGGATCTGATGGCGTTCTAC
>SKIM01000330.1 GCA_007116445.1 Natronohydrobacter sp. | reverse complement strand
TGCGCGCGCGCGTGCCTGTCTCCGAGGCGATTTCCAAAGCCCATGGCAAGCTGTTCTGGTTTGCGCCAGCCGGGGTGGATTTCAGCGACTGGGCAGCTGCGCCCCGCAACCTGCACGACCCTGCGCTTGGCACATTCGAAACTCTGCCCGGCGTGTTTTCCGCCGATGGCATCGATCCCGGCTCAGCGCTCCTGGCAGCGTCGCTGCCGCCAAAACTGCCAGCGCGCATGGCCGATCTGGGCGCGGGTTGGGGGTATCTCTCTGCGGCTGTCCTTGCCCGCGACGGAATCGAGACGCTGCATCTTGTCGAAGCAGAAGCCCAGGCGCTGGACTTGGCGCGGCGGAATATCAAAGATCCGCGCGCGCAGTTTCACTGGGCCGATGCCTGCAGCTTCGCGCTGCCCGATTCACTGGGCGGAGTCGTGATGAACCCGCCATTCCACACCGGGCGCAGCGCGCAGCCTGCTTTGGGGCTAGCCTTCATCGCGACAGCGGCGCGGATGCTGGGCACGCGCGGAACACTCTGGATGGTCGCCAACCGCCATCTGCCCTATGAGGGCGCGCTGGCGCAGTCTTTCCAGCGCCATGAGATCCTGGCTGAAACCAGCGCCTTTCGTGTCTGGCAGGCCAGTGGCCCGCGCAGCACCAACCTCAGGCGATAAGGAACCCACCGTCATGAGCTATTCCATCTCTGGGAAAACCGCGATTGTTACCGGAGCGGCCAATGGGGTCGGGCTTGCGATCGCCCGCCATTTCGTCGCGCAGGGCGCGAATGTCGTGCTGGCCGACCGCGATGAGAGCAAGCTCAAGAGCGAGATTGCTACTTTGTCGGGGGCCAGTGAGCATGCGATTTTCTTCGCCGGTGACTTGCGCGAGCGGCTGACCATCGCCAATCTGCTCTCGGCGACTGTGGACGCATTCGATCGCGTCGATATTCTGGTCAACGCGACGCGCTCCTGCATTGTTTCCGACCCGTTGGATGATCAATGCGATGCGGTGGAAACAGCGCTGCAACAAAACCTGCTGGCCAGTCTGAAACTGTCGCAGGTGATCGCCAAACGCATGATATCGCAAGCTGAAGGCTCCAGCGAGCGGATGAAGGCCATTGGCTCGATCATCAACCTGTCCTCGATCGCCGCGCGCCGCACGCAGCCGGAGCTGATGGCCTATTCGATTGCCTCGGCCGCACTCGATCAGATGACCCGGTCACTGGCCGTGGCCTATGCGCAGCATGGCATCCGCGTCAATGGTGTGGCGCTTGGCTCGGTGATGAGCGCCAATCTCAAGGACCAGATGCAGAATAACGACGATTACCGCGACAAGATCCTGCGTCAAACCCCGATGGGGCGCATCGGAGCGTCCTCCGAGGCCGCCGAAGCCGTGCAATTCCTCGCCTCCAACGCGGCCGCCTTCATGACGGGCCAGATCGTGACCATCGACGGCGGACGCACGCTCCTCGATCCGGTTTCAGTGCCGGTTCACTGAACACCGACCTTGCTGCCCGCATGAATTTGGGCCAGCGCACGCGCACCCCGGATCGATCAGCCAACTGCGTGACTGACGCAGCCCGCAAGGTTTCAGGCAAAGCGTTTCAGGATCAGCACCGCGTTCAACCCGCCAAACGCGAAGGCGTTCGACATCACCACATCGACCTTGCCCGCGCGGGCCTCATTCGGGACGACATCGAGCATGATCTCCGGGTCTGGCTCGGAAAAATTCATCGTGGGCGCAATCACGCCGTCGCGGATCGCCATCAGCCCGGCCAGCAATTCGACAGCACTGGTCCCGCCGATCAGATGGCCATGCATGGACTTGGTTGACGACACAGGCAGCCGATCCAGATGATCGCCCATCACCACGCGCAAGGCCTGCGCCTCGATCCGGTCATTTGCAGCAGTCCCGGTGCCATGGGCATTGACATAATCCACCGCCCCAGGGGCAAGCCCCGCATCCGCGAGTGCGGCCTGCATGGCCCGGACGGGCCCGTCGCGATCAGGCATGACGATATCGCCCGCATCCGAACTCATCCCGAAACCTGCCACTTCTGCCAGGATCTCGGCGCCGCGCGCCGTCGCGTGGTCCAGCGTTTCGAACACGAAAACCGCGCCGCCCTCGCCCTGCACCATCCCCGAGCGGTCGCGTGAAAACGGGCGGCAGGTGTCGCGCGACATCACGCGCAAGCCTTCCCAGGCCTTGATCCCGCCGAAACAGAGCATCGCCTCGGAACCGCCTGTCACCATCACATCCGCCTGCCCTGCACGCAGCACCTGCAAGGCCTGCCCCATCGCGTGATTGGCGGACGCGCAGGCTGTCGAAACCGTCAACCCCGGTCCCATCAGCCCGAATTCCATCGACAGATGGGCCGTTGCGGCATTATGCATCAGGCGCGGCACGACCAGCGGATGGACACGGTTCTTTCCCTCCTCATAGACACTGCGGTAATTGTCATCGACGGTCATATTGCCGCCGCCGGCTGTGCCCAGAATAACCCCTGCGCGCAGACGCGCCTCATCCGACAGCACCAGCCCGGCCTGCGCCACGGCCTCACGCGCGGCAATCAGCGCGATCTGGGAAAACCGGTCCAGCCCAGTCAACTGCGCACGGCTGAACTGTGCCTGCGGATCAAACCCCTTGATTTCGGCACCAATCTGAACAGTCAACCGCTCGACATCTCTGCAGGTCAGCGGCCCAATGGCGCAATGACCCTGCCGCAGCGCTGCAAAGGTGTGCCGGACATCATGGCCAAGCGGGTTGAGGGTGCCCGCCCCCGTCAGGACAACCCGCTTCATGCGGCCTGTCGCGCCACCAATTTCTCGACTTCAGAAATGATCGCGCCCACAGAGGACAGATCAAAACCGGGCTGTTCAGGGGTGTTCGCATTGAAAGGCACGGCAATGTTGAATGCTTCTTCAATGCTGAAAATGCACTCAACCAGCCCCAGACTGTCCACGCCCAGATCAGCAAGCCGACAGGTCGGCGAGATGTCAACAGGCTCGATCATGGCCTGTTCCGCGATGATCTCAATCACGCGCTCTTCGATCAGCTTTCGTTCCATCCTGCTTTCACGCCTCTCTGGCCAGACCTCGGCAGCCCTGCCCTAGGGATTGCATCCAAATGTAACAGTTTCATGACGCAGAACAACTCAAAATCAAGTCTCAAGCACCCAGTCAACCGCAACGGAGGCGACTCAGATCTGCATATCCGATCCAGCCGCCCCAAGCGCGCGCAGCGCCTCATATATCCGTGCATCGCGCCCGTAGACATCGGCACGGAAATTCAATGCCCCCCGGACATCCGTGAAGGCCGTGCGATAGACCAGATGCACCGGCACCGGCTCCTCAAGGAAAATCCGCGTCTGCTGGCGCGTGTTGAGCGTGGAATGATAGAGCCCGCGCGGATCATCTGTCTGGCGCGACAGAAGCTCATAGGCGAATTCACGCGGGTCATTGAGGCGAATGCAACCGGAAGAATGCGCCCTTACGGTGGTTCGGAACAAATGGCGTTCGGGGGTGTCATGCAGATAAATCGCATAGGGGTTCGGGAACATGAATTTCACCTCACCCAGCGCATTGTTCGGACCTGGGGGCTGGCGAACATTGAAGGGGAAATTCGCAGGCGTGTAGCGCGCGAAATTGATCTGGTCACGCGGCACCACGCGGCCGCGCGCATCAACGATCTGCAAATGCCGTGCACCGCCTGCCGACAGCGCGCCCCAATACGACCGCGCAATGATCGAACGCGGCAGCGTCCAGTCGGGATTGATTTCCAGATAGGTCATGCGATCTGAAAATTCCGGCGTCTGACGTCCATCGGTCTGGGCACCGATCACCGAGACTGTCTCGAATGTCACCTGATCCTGATCGACGATCTGCGAGGTGAAATCGGTCAGATTGACCCAGATATGTCGCTCGCCGCGCGGGATATTCAGCCAGCGTTCGCGCTCCAGCGCCACGATCACCGATTTCAGACGCTCCTCAGGGGCCACATTGATCGCCCGGATGGTCGCCGCACCAGCCACGCCATCCGCCTCCAGCCCATGCCTGGTCTGGAAATCCATCACCGCCATCTGCAGTGCCGCATCGTAACTCGCCGCTGCCGAGCGCTCAAGATATCCCATCGCGACCAGACGATTGCGCAGCGCCACGACCTCGGCCCCGGAGGTGCCGGGGGTGAAACGCGCTTCCGGCACTGTCGGACCCCAGCCGCCCTGCGCGATCATACGGGTCAGATCATGGCGCGCGCGCAAAAGGCGGGCATATTCGGGCGCGGCAGGGATCAGGTTGCGCAGTACAGTCGTCATCGGGGCCTCGGTCACTGCCTGCAGCAGCGCGGCCGGATCCGGGCGCGGCAAGGCGCGCACGATGGCGCGGTCGACAGTGCGCGGATTGAGCAGCCCGCTGGAAATATCCCGCGCGTATTGAAGGAAAACCTTGGTCACACGCGCCTCGAGAAGCGCCCTGTCGCGTTCGCTTTGCACTGCTTCGAAAGCCGCGATCAGGCCAGGCACATCGTAGCGCGCCACAGGCAAGCCGTGCTGCCCGGCCCGCGACAGCGCAGTCAGCAGCGCCTCGCGTCGCGCCGCATGTTCACCTCCCGTCCACAGCGGTGCAAAATCCTGCGCACGGTAAAACGCCGCAACCGCTTCGTTCTCCGAAACAGTCTCAGCAAGCGCCTGTCGGAAAGCCGGGAATTGCTGTCCATGAACTGGGATGGCAGAGCACAAGACCAATGCAGCCGCGCCCGCAAGCACCCAAAACCGCACCACATCCAAAGGCTTTTCCCTACCCGGTAACAACATTCACACAGTCCTCTTTGCGCAATCCCGTCTTTTTGCACTGAATAAAGGCGCTCACGTCCACTCACAACCCCGCGATCAGAAACAAAAAACGACGGACGTGACATTCAGGTTTTGTCAAGGGATCCGCGTTACCATGATGCCCATGACCCAGACACATCCTCCCGTCCAACAGCGTGCGGCTTCCCCGGATCACGGCGTGGATTGGCAAAAATCCGCTCAGCAATGCCGCCGGTGCGTGCTGTCAGATCAAAATATCTTGGGGAATATCACCTCGTATGGCAAGACATCGGGGCCGCATTCTGAATATGCCGGCGCTGCGACAGCTTACGGCACTGTAGATCAGCCGGGGCAGCAGACGAACAAACAGAAACGAGGGACATCGCTTTCCATGATTGACCGCTCGACGACGAAGGTAACTCGCCGCACGATCCTTGGTGCTTTTGCAGCCACAGCAATAAGCGCTGCGCCTTTTTTCCCCGGTGCCACCGCCTACGCACGCGGTGCGGGCGACATCCGCAGACTGCGCTTCTATTCCGGGCGCACAGGCGAAAGCATCAACCTGATTTATTGGATCGACGGCACTTACATTCCTGAATCCATGGGCGAGATCAATCACTTCTTCCGCGACTGGCGCAACAATCAGGTCCACAATATCGACGCGCGGACAATAGATTTTCTGGCCGCGACACATGGGATCCTGCGTGTGAGCGAGCCCTATATGTTACTTTCGGGCTACCGATCCCCGCAGACCAACCGGATGCTGCGCGCTCGCTCGGGCAATGTTGCGGAAAACTCGCTGCATCTTCGGGGCCAGGCGGCTGATGTCAGGTTGAATTCGCGCAGCGTCGCACAGATCGCGCAAGCAGCTCAATCGTGCAACGCAGGTGGCGTCGGGCGCTACTCGCGGTCGAACTTCGTCCATTTCGACTGTGGCGCTGTGCGTAGCTGGGGTCGCTGAACCCGCGCGTGACGAAAGGCACAGCACCAGATCGCCCCTGACCCGAGGCGCCTCCCAACTCGTTCACAAATAGGCGCACTGCCGTTAGGGCGATCTTTACCCGCAATCGGCTATCGTGCTAGATGTTAGGAACAATAAAAGTGTCCCTTGCGCCCGACAGGCCGGGCCTTCCCGCCGCATTTGAAATCAGACTCGAGACGCAAGGCAGGATGTCGACTGAGTAGTTGCGCAAGGCAGTGAGTGATGTTGGAGTTCGAGAATGTCAGCAAGTCATACTGGACCGGCAAACAGCGCAAAGTCATTCTTGAAGATGCCAGCTTTACAGTCCGTCATGGGATGAATCTGGGGATCCTTGCGAAGAACGGAACGGGCAAGACAACTGTCGTCAATATGATGGCGGGGCTGGAAAAGCCCGATGATGGTGTCATCCACCGACGTTGCAGCGTGTCTTTTCCACTTGGCTTCATGGGTGGGCTGGACACCAAGCAGACCGGGACGGAAAATGTCCGCTATATTGCCTCGCTCTACAGCCTTGAACCCGATGAGGTGGAAGCCTTCTGCCGCTGGATGTGTGACATCCGCGAATATTTCGACATGCCCATCGGCACTTACAGCCAGGGCATGCGCTCGCGGCTGTCGCTGGCGCTCATGATGGCAATGAATTTCGACCTCTATCTGATCGATGAAGGCATGCCGACCACCACGGATGTCGCCTTCAACCGCCGCGCCGGGGCCGTGATGCGCGAACGATTTGAGCAATCGACACTTGTGATCGTGTCGCATCAAATGGATACTCTGGAAAAATTCTGCAATTCAGCCGCTGTCATGCATGACGGCAAGCTGTATTTCTTTGACACACTTGAGGAAGCCAGGGAACTTTATGACTACACCGATTAAGTCCCAACGCTTCCGGCTGCGCAAGACCCGATCCAGATCCGAAGCCCCGGAACCCGTCATCGTCGATGACGTCGGGCCAAAGGCGAGCGACTTTGCGCAATTTCCTGCAGATGAAATCCCCGATGCAGAATTCGCGGACGAAGATAGCTTGCCCCGCCCGAAGTCCGAAGCCCGGCGCGGCAAATCTGACGATCACCCTGTGATTGAGGTGCGCAAAAGTCGGATTGTCCCGTCAGATACGTCAGCCGCGCGCGCGTCATCTGGACCTGAGCCAGAGCAAGACCCCTCCCCCCAGCCCCAGCAGCAGGACGAAGCTGTCGACACGACCGACCTTGAAGGTCGGCCCAATGTTCTTGAATCGCTGGAGGCAATCCGCAACGAAGGATTGAACGCGCGACAATTGCGCATGGCGATGCGCGTTGCGCAGAAGCATGGGATTCGCCCGACTTCGGCACATGAAGCTGTCCTGTTGTTGCGCCAACGCGGCATCGACCCTTTCGCGCGCACCACCTTGCTGGACCTCGCGGACACGGACGCACCAGAACCTACCCGTGCGCTTGCGACCCGCGCCGAGACCGTCCCCGCCCGACGCGAAAGCGGTGGTGCTGTCAGCGCGAGCAAAGACAGGATGGCTCGGGTCGCGCAGGAACGCGAAAAAGAGTTGCGCCGCGTCCAGCAGGAAATCGCAAAACGCCGCCGCAAGCGGATGATGCTACTTGGCGCGCGTCTTCTGGTTTTCGTGACGCTGCCGACATTCATCGTCAGCTGGTATTTCTTCATGATCGCGACGCCGATGTATGCGACGCACAGCCAGTTCGTGATCCAGCAGGCCGATGGCGGCGCGATGGGCAGCGAATTGGGGGGCATGCTGCCCAGTGCCGCCGGCATGGGGGGGCAGAGCGAGGCACCTTCAGTTCAGAGTTATCTTCAGTCCCTGCCGGCAATGATCCGTCTCGATCGCGAGGAAGGGTTCAAGGCGCATTTCAGCAGCCCGGAAATCGACTTCTTGCGCCGGCTGCCGCCGGATGCGACGGACAGCGCGGCGTTCAAACGCTACCGTCGCAATGTCCTGATCGGCTTTGACCCGACCGAAGGCGTGATCCGGCTCGAGGTCATTGCGGCCTCGCCGGAAGCGAGCGAACGCTTCTCGCGCGCGCTGATTCGCTTCGCCGAAGAGCATGTCGATATGATGACACAGCGCATGCGCGATTCGCAGATGAATGATGCGCGCCAGAATCTGGAAGACGCGCAGCAACAATTGATCGAGGCGCGCCTCGCTGTCGTCGAATTGCAGGAACGCAGTTCAATTCTGTCGGGTGAGGTCGAGCTGTCATTGCTGTCACAGCAACTGAGCGCATTGGACGCCGAATTGCTGCAGACGCGCTTGGCCTTGCAAGAGCTGCGCTCCAATCCGCGCCCCAACCAGGCCCGGTTACAACAGATCGAGCGACGCGAAGCCGCGCTGCAGGATCAGGTCGCGACACTGCGCGGATCCATGACGCGCGACTCAGTTGATGGTGTGTCGCTGGCGCGGACCCAGAGCCTGCTGATCAATGCAGAAGCGGAAGTGCAGACGCGGGAAATGCTGCGCGCCCAAGCGATGCAGCAGCTCGAGCAGGCCCGTATCGATGTCGGGCGGCAAGTCCGTTATCTGGCCCTGTCCGTAGAGCCGGTCGCCCCGGATGAACCGACCTATCCGCGCAAATTGGAAAGCTCTGCTGTGGCTTTCCTTATTTTCCTCGGGATCTACCTGTTTGTCTCGATGACGGCATCGGTGTTGCGCGAGCAGATTTCAGGCTGAAATGCGCCCTGGCGCCAGACGACCCCGCGACATAAATGCAAAGCCAGGGCTTTGGCGGCGTATTTTTGTTGCCCCGACCGTCCAGAAGCCCTAAGTTACGCTGCATCTGCATAATGACCTGAATTCACGATTGGAGCGCACCCATGCCGCATGATGGACAATCCCTGCCGACACCCGTTCTCGGCGATCTTCTCAGCCTGACGCGCGAGGCGCTCGCTCCGATCGAGGCTCTGTTCGCCGAAGCAACCGATGCGGTCCGCTCTCGCATCGCGCCTGCGGGCAAGGTCGATCCGGTTCTGCTGGACGCGGATCAATATGCGGCACACGGTCTGGCCTGGCTTGCAACTTATGTCGAAAGCCTGCGCCAGATGCAGGGCTGGGCAGAGCGTCTGCAGGATGAGGGCAAATTCGGTGAGATGGAGCAACTGATCCACCAGATCGCCTTTGGTGAGTATCTGAACCAGATTGCCGGCGGGATCCCGATGAACCAGGGCGAAATCGCGCGGCTTGCCGATCTGGGCCTGACGGCGGATCTCGACAGCAGTGCGGCGGGTCGTCTGCGGCGCGAAGGGAACACGGATGCGGCACGCATGGCCCTGGTGGCGCTGATGCGCAGCAATCATGGTCGCGCGACCTTCGGGGCGACCGGTCTTGATGAAGAGCTTGAAATGATCCGCGATCAGTTCCGGCGCTACAGCGATGAACAGATTGCGCCCCATGCACATGAATGGCACCTCAAGGATGAGCTGATCCCGATGGAGGTCATCGACCAGCTGGCGGAAATGGGCGTCTTCGGTCTGACGATCCCGGAAGAATTCGGCGGGCTTGGCATGCCGAAATCCGCCATGGTCGTAGTATCGGAAGAACTGTCGCGCGGCTATATCGGGGTGGGCAGCCTCGGCACGCGCACGGAGATCGCGGCAGAGCTGATCATTTGCGGCGGCACACAGGCGCAGAAAGAGCAGTGGCTGCCGAAATTGTCTTCCGGGGAAATCCTGCCGACGGCCGTGTTCACCGAACCCAATACTGGCTCCGACCTCGGCAGCCTGCGCACGCGGGCCGTTAGGGATGGCGAAGATTGGGTTGTGAATGGCAACAAGACTTGGATCACCCATGCCGCGCGGACCCATGTAATGACAGTGCTTGCACGCACCATCCCCGACACCAAGGACTATCGCGGCTTGTCGATGTTTCTCGCGGAAAAGACGCCGGGCACGGATGAGACGCCTTTTGTCGATCCGGGCCTTTCCGGCGGCGAGATCGAAGTTCTGGGCTATCGCGGGATGAAGGAATACACGGTCAATTTCGACGATTTCCGCGTCAAGGGCGAGAACTTGCTGGGCGGCGAAGAAGGTCAGGGCTTCAAGCAATTGATGCAGACCTTTGAATCCGCACGTATTCAGACCGCGGCGCGGGCCATCGGTGTGGCACAGAATGCGCTGGAAGTCGGGATGCAATATGCCGAGGACCGCAAGCAATTCGGCAAATCGCTGATCGAGTTCCCGCGTGTTGCGGCCAAGCTTGCAATGATGGCAGTAGAGATCATGATCGCACGCCAGCTGACCTATTTCAGCGCGCGCGAAAAGGACGCCGAGCGTCGCTGCGATCTGGAAGCAGGCATGGCCAAGCTTTTGGGCGCGCGTGTGGCTTGGGCTTGTGCGGATAACGCGCTGCAGATCCATGGTGGCAATGGCTTTGCGCTGGAATATCAGATCAGCCGTATCCTCTGCGACGCGCGCATCCTGAATATCTTCGAAGGGGCGGGCGAAATTCAGGCGCAGGTGATTACGCGCCGGCTGCTCTGAAGCCAAAGGAAACGTCCCTGCCCGCCTGTGCCTTTGGCACAGGCAGCGCCCATTTGGCGCGGGGTGGGTGGGTGGGCGCGGCCCGGTCGGCGTGCGCCGCGCGTCGGGGTGCCTGTCAGCGCCACCAGTGCGCGTGGCTCGCCAGCAGACCCTGGAGCTTCGACAGCACCCGCAGCCCCGGTCCGGCCGCGTTCAGGCGCGGGTCGCTCAGGCGCTCGAGCGCGACCTCGACGGGGC
>SKIM01000026.1 GCA_007116445.1 Natronohydrobacter sp. | reverse complement strand
GATCGGCTGTTTCGGCCTGACCGAGCCCGATGCGGGCTCGGACCCTGCCAGCATGAAGACACGGGCCGAAAAGACCGCGACGGGCTACCGGCTGACCGGCTCCAAGATGTGGATCTCGAACAGTCCTTTCGCGGATGTTTTCGTGGTCTGGGCGAAGTCCGAGGCCCATGGCGGCAAGATCCGGGGCTTTGTGCTGGAAAAGGGCATGCCGGGGCTGTCCGCGCCGAAAATCGGCGGCAAACTGTCCTTGCGCGCCTCGACCACAGGCGAGATCGTCATGGATGGGGTCGAGGTCGGCGAAGAGGCGCTTTTGCCTCATGTCGAGGGGCTGAAAGGGCCGTTCGGCTGTCTGAACCGTGCGCGCTACGGCATCGCCTGGGGGGTGATGGGTGCGGCGGAATTCTGCTGGCATGCCGCGCGCGGCTACGGGCTGGAGCGCAAGCAATTCGGCAAGCCGCTGGCGGGCACGCAGCTGTTCCAGAAGAAACTCGCCGATATGCAGACCGAGATTGCGCTGGGGCTGCAAGCGGCGCTGCAGGTGGGGCGTCTGATGGACGCCGCTGAGGCCGCGCCCGAGATGATCAGCCTGATCAAGCGCAACAATTGCGGCAAGGCGCTGGAAATCGCGCGGGCGGCGCGCGACATGCATGGCGGCAACGGGATCGCGGATGAGTTTCAGGTCATGCGCCATATGGTCAATCTGGAAACGGTGAACACCTATGAGGGCACGCATGATGTGCATGCGCTGATCCTGGGGCGTGCCCAGACCGGGCTGCAGGCCTTTTTCTGAGGTGCATTTGCGTCGTCCTGGCACGAAAATGAAGCGGGGGACCGCGTGACGGACCGGGTGCCTGCGCATCAGATCGCCTATGGCGCGCTGCGCGACATGGTGCTGTTTGGCGATTTGGCCCCGGGCGCGGCAGTCACGATCGAAGGGCTGGTGGCGCAGCTGGGCCTCGGCATGACGCCCGTGCGCGAGGCGATCCGGCGGCTGATCGCCGAAGGAGCGCTGGTCTTGCAGGGCAACCGGCGTGTGTCGGTGCCGCGACTGGACCAGCGCGCGCTGGAAGATCTGGGCTATGCGCGGCTGTCCATCGAGGGGCGGCTGGCCGCGCAGGCTTTGCCGCATTGCGACGCAGCGCTGATCGCAGAGCTGAGGCAGGGCGATGCGCGGCTTGATGCGGCGATTGCGGCGGGGGATATCCCGGCTTATCTGCGCGAAAATCACGGCTTCCATTTCGCGCTTTACGCGCGGGCGGGATCAGATGTGCTGGAAGGGCTGGCGGCCTCGCTCTGGCTGCGCTTCGGGCCGTCCTTGCGGGTGGTCTGTCTGGACGGGCCGGGCGCGGGCGCGGTCGATCATCACAAATCGGTGCTGGCCGCGCTGGAGGCGCAGGATGGCGCAGCCCTGCACGCTGCGCTTGCGGCGGATATCGCGCAAGGTGTCGCCAATATCCGCGCAGGGCTCGGCGCCGGGCGTTTTTCATAATTTGATCAAATTCGCTTGACGGGGGGCAGGTGCGGCGTATCCTGCGGGCAATGTCGATACGGAGACCCCTCATGCGCCTGACCAATACCTTGCCCACGGCCGAGTTGCAGGCCCTCGATGCGGCCCATCACATGCATCCGTTCACGGCCAATGGCGCCTTGGGGGCGAAAGGCGCGCGGATCATCACGCGCGCGAGTGGCGTGCGGCTGACCGATAGCGAAGGGGTTGAGCTGATCGACGGGATGGCGGGGCTGTGGTGCGTCAATATCGGCTATGGGCGCACGGAACTCGCGGATGCGGCGGCGCGGCAGATGCGCGAATTGCCCTATTACAACACGTTTTTTCAGACCAGCCATGTGCCTGCGCTGGAACTGGCGGCGAAGCTCGCGCGGCTCGCGCCGGGTGATCTGAACCATGTGTTCTTCGCAGGCTCCGGCTCGGAAGCCAATGACACCAATATCCGTATGGTGCGCCAGTATTGGGCGCTGAAGGGCCAGCCGGAGCGCCGGGTGATCATCTCGCGCCGGAATGGCTATCACGGCTCGACCATGGGCGGGGGCAGCCTTGGGGGGATGGCGGCGATGCATGCGCAGGGCGGGCTTCCGATCCCCGATATCATGCATATCGATCAGCCCTATTGGTGGGGCGAGGGCGGGGATATGTCGCCCGAAGATTTCGGCCTGGCCCGCGCGCGGCAGTTGGAGGACACCATCCTGCGGCTGGGGCCGGAGCGTGTCGCGGCCTTCATCGCAGAACCTGTGCAAGGGGCCGGGGGCGTGATCATCCCGCCCGAAAGCTACTGGCCCGAGATCCAGCGCATCGTCGATCACTACGGTATCTTGCTGATTGCAGATGAGGTGATCACGGGCTTTGGGCGCTTGGGTCATTGGTTCGGATCGCAGAGCTACGGCATCCGCCCACATATCATGACCATCGCCAAGGGCCTGTCCTCGGGCTATCAACCCATCGGTGGCTCGATCGTCTGCGATGAGGTGGCCCAGACCATCGCCCAGGATGAATTCAACCACGGCTATACTTATTCCGGCCATCCGGTCGCGGCGGCTGTGGCGCTGGAAAACCTGCGCATCATCGAGGAGGAGCAGATCATCACGCGCGTGCATGACCGCATTGCCCCCTATCTGGCGCAGGCCTGGGGCCGTCTGGCGGATCATCCGCTGGTCGGCGAGGCGGTATCGCGTGGCATGATGGCGAGCCTTGCGCTGACCCCGGACAAAGCCGCGCGGGCGCGCTTCACCTCGGATCCCGGAACTGTGGGCCTGATCTGCCGTGAATATTC
>SKIM01000307.1 GCA_007116445.1 Natronohydrobacter sp. | reverse complement strand
GTGCAGGTGATCAAAGGCTATGCGCGCTTCACCTCACCCAGCGAGATCGAGGTCGAAGGCCAGACCATCACGGCGCGCCGTTTTGTCATCGCCACTGGCTCGCGCGCCGCCATTCCGCCGATTCCGGGGCTGGAGGATGTGCCCTACATGACCAATGAGACGCTCTTTGATCAGACAGCCTGTCCCGGCCATCTGCTGATCATCGGCGCAGGGCCTATCGGGTTGGAAATGGCGCAGGCGCATCGCCGCCTGGGCGCGCGGGTGACTGTCGTCGAGGGCGCGCAGGCGCTGGGCCGCGAAGACCGGCAGGCCGCGGCGCTGGTCACGGAACATCTGCGCCGCGAAGGCATCGAGATCGTGGAGGAGGCGCAGATCGAAGCGGTTTCCGGTCGGGCAGGCGCGATTGAGGTCCGTGTCAGGGGCGGCACGATTTTCACTGGCACGCATCTGCTGGTTGCGACTGGGCGCGTGCCTAATCTTGAGCGCCTCGCACTGGACAAGGCCGGCATCGCCGTTTCGCCGCGTGGGATCACGGTTGATGCGCGTCTGCGCAGCACCAACCGGCGCGTCCACGCGATCGGCGATGTTGCGGGTCAGGGCCAGTTCACCCATCTCGCAGGCTATCATGCCAGCGTGGTGATCCGGGCCATGCTGTTTGGCCTGCCCGCCAAGGCCCGCCACGACCATATCCCCCGCGTGATCTATACCGAACCGGAGCTCGCGCAGATCGGGCTGGATCTGGCCGCCGCGCGCAAGATCCACGGCGCAGGCGTCAGCGAGCATCGTGTCGGGTATGATGAGCTGGACCGCGCTCAGGCGACGGGCCAGACGGCGGGGTTTCTTAAACTGATCGTCGCCAAAGGTCGCCCGGTCGGCGTGACGATTGTAGGTGCGCAGGCCGGCGAGCTGATCGCGCCTTTCGCTCTGGCGATGGCCAACCGTATGAAACTAAGTACAATTGCCGGAACCATTCTGCCCTACCCGACGTTGGCGGAAATATGCAAACGCGCAACTGGGGCCTATTTCTCGCCGAAACTCTTTGATAACATAAACGTGAAGCGCGTGGTTCGGGCCGTTCAGAGGTGGTTGCCTTGATCCGCGCAAGCTAGGGTCGGGGAATGTTGCTCAATAGCTTGTCAGCGCGGTTCTTGTGGCTCGTCGTCATCTTCGTGATGCTGGCGGAAGTGCTGATCTTCGTTCCATCCGTATCGCGCTTTCGCGAAGATTACCTGCTGGCGCGGCTGGAACGCGCGCAGATCGCCTCGCTGGCCCTTCTCGCCTCGGATGGTTCCATCGCGGGCGAACTTGCAAGCGAGCTTCTGGAAAATGCAGGTGTGTTCAACGTGGTGCTGCGCCGGGATGCTGTGCGTGAGTTGATCCTTGCGTCGCCCATCCCCGCCCAGATTGACGCCACCTATGACCTGCGCGAGGCCACGATTCTGTCATTGATGCGTGATGTGCTGGTCGAAATGACCGTGTCCGAACCGCGCATCATCCGTGTGATCGGTGATCCGGTGCAGGAAGCAGGGCTGCTGATCGAGATCACGCTGGATACAGGACAGCTGCAAACCGAACTCTGGGAATACGGTAAGCGGATCCTTCTGTTATCGCTGCTGATCTCGGGTATCACGGCGCTGCTGCTCTATCTGTCAATCCAGGCTTTCGTTGTGGCGCCCATGCGTCGGGTCATCCGCTCGATGGCCGATTATGCCGAGGCGCCGCAAGATGTGACGCGCATCCTTGCACCGCAATCCTCCATCCGCGAATTGCGCGAAGCCGAGGAGGCACTGCGCGGCATGCAGACCGAACTCACTGGCCTATTGCGCCAGA
Source organism: Natronohydrobacter sp. (assembly GCA_007116445.1). Classification (GTDB taxonomy): domain Bacteria; phylum Pseudomonadota; class Alphaproteobacteria; order Rhodobacterales; family Rhodobacteraceae; genus Roseinatronobacter. Next base: position 958 of record SKIM01000307.1, on the reverse strand, counting down.
AAGAGCGTCTGGCGCAACTGGGCGGCTCGGTCGCGCGCATCAGCCATGATTTGCGTAACATGCTGACGACGGCCTCGATCCTCGCCGACCGGATGGAGATGAGCGACGATCCGCGCGTCAAACGTGCGGCCCCCAAGCTGGTGGGATCGCTGTCGCGCGCGATCAACCTGTGCGAATCGACGCTGGCTTTCGGCAAGGCCGAGGAACCACCGCCCAAGCTCAAACGCCTGCGCCTCTCGCCCGTGATCGAGGATGTGATCGAGAACGAGAAGCTCGCGCTCGTCGATGGGGCCGAGATCACATTTTTGACGGATCTCAAGCCGGATCTGCATGCGCGTGCTGATGGCGAGCAGATTTTCCGTGTGCTCAGCAATCTGGTGCGCAATGCCCGTCAGGCGATCGAGGCGACCAAGCGCCCTGGTGTGATCGAGATCCTGTCCAAGCCCGCCCAACAGGATGGTCAGCCGGGCGTCGCGATCCGTATCGGCGATACTGGCCCAGGCCTGCCGCCCAAGGCGCGCGAACATCTGTTCGAGGCGTTTCAGGGCGGCGCGCGCAAGGGCGGAGTGGGTCTGGGGCTCGCGATTTCGGCGGAGCTGGTCCGCGGGCATGGCGGAAGGCTGGAGCTGATCCGCAGCGATTCCGACGGCACCGAATTTCGGATCTGGCTGCCTGCCGCAGAGTGACAGTTTTTCGGTCATTGTCGGAAATACACCGCAACAGCCCCTTGCAAAGCGCGCAACAGGGCGATATGTCGCCTTCAACGCGCCCGTAGCTCAGCTGGATAGAGCACCAGACTACGAATCTGGGGGTCAGAGGTTCGAATCCTTTCGGGCGCGCCATTCTCTCCTTGTGAACACCAAGCAAAATTGCCATTTGCGTCACCAAATTGCCGCGCGGGCTGTTCTTCAGTGTATTTTTCTGGTGCGGTCGCATTCAGGTTATGGGCCTTTTCGGG
>SKIM01000088.1 GCA_007116445.1 Natronohydrobacter sp. | reverse complement strand
GTGCCTCGCTGCGATCAAGATCGTCATTGATCAACACATAATCATATTCAGCCCAGTGGCTTATCTCGTCGCGCGATTTCTGCATCCGCGCCGCAATCACCGCATCACTGTCCTGACCGCGTTGGCGCAGCCGCGCATCCAGAGCCGCGATAGAGGGCGGCAGCACGAAAATCGACACGACATCCTTGCCCAGCGACGAATTGCGCACCTGCTGACCGCCCTGCCAGTCAATGTCGAAGAGCATATCGCGCCCCTCACGCAGGGCCGCATCGACAGGCGTTTTCGGCGATCCATAAAGATTGCCGAACACATCGGCATGTTCCAGCATCTCACCTGCGGCGATCATCGCCTCGAACGCTTCCCGGCTACGAAAGAAATAGTCGCGCCCGTCCACTTCGCCCTCGCGCGGCGGGCGGGTCGTGGCCGAGACGGAGAAACGCAGCGTGCTGTCCCATGCCATCAGCCGTTTTGCCAAGGTCGATTTCCCGGCGCCTGATGGCGAAGACAGGATAATCAGCAAACCGCGTCGGGTCATGGGGTTACTCCACGTTCTGAACCTGTTCCCGCATCTGATCGATCACGACTTTCAGGTCAAGTCCGATCCGGGTCATCTCCAGATGTTGCGATTTGGAACACAGGGTGTTCGCCTCGCGATTGAATTCTTGCGTCAGGAAATCCAGCTTGCGCCCAACCGGCCCCGGCGCATTCAGCAAAGCCCGTGCCGCGCTGCAATGCGCGCCGAGGCGGTCGATCTCTTCGGTAAGATCGGTCTTCACGGCCAGCACCGCCAATTCCTGCTCGGCACGCGCCGGATCGACATGGCTGGCCTCAAGTAGCTGCGCAAGCACCTTGCGGAAATGCGCGCGCAGATCAGCGCTCCGCGTCACAGTCAGCGCCCGTGCCCGCTCGGTCAGCCCCGCGATGTCATCGACCTGGCCTTGCAGGATCTTGCGCAGCGCCGCGCCTTCAGCGGCACGGCTCTGATGGAACTCCGCCAGCAGCTTCCCGAAGTCCTCGGTCAGAATCACCTCTAGTGATTCGGGCGGAATTATGGCCGAATCGGGACTGTGCGGCTGGACACCGCGACAAGACAACAGCTCCAGAGCCGTCGGCGGCTGCAGCAAAAGACCCACAGCCTGCGCCTGAGCGGAGACTTGCCGAAGTGCTTCAAGGGTTGCACGCAAGGCAGCACTATCGACCACAGGAGCAAGACCATCGGCGACAATCCGAAGGCGCAGAGCTAAATTGATCTGCCCTCGCGCCACGGAGGATGCGATAAGATCTCGTAGCTTTTTCTCCATGAAACCAACATGTTCAGGAAGTCGAAGCCGGATATCGAGCCCGCGCCCATTGACCGCGCGCAGCTCCCAATCCCAGTCAACCTGCGCCCCATCGCACGGCTGAGATCCCGCACGGCTGGCATAGCCCGTCATGGAATGCATGGCTTTTCCTGTCCTTTTATTCCGCTTCGTCTAACTCAGATCTTAACCAGCCTTCAAGAATGTGGCAGAAATCGAGCAAAATTGGAGCTATTAATTTCTCATTAAGAGAGCTTGCGGCAATATTAAGTTTGCATCAGTCGTTTGTTCTCAGTGGGGGTATCGGCGCTGATCAATTGGCGCGTCAAGTTGGGTAAAGGGAAAGACATGTCTGAGCATCACATGACACATAGTGCAGCGGCCCTCGCGGGGATTTCCGGCGATTCCGTCTTTGCACGCGTCTGCGCCTATTGGGCGATTCTGCGCGAGAACGGCACTGCGCCAAAGCGTAGCGCGGTGGATCCACGGGCACTGGGTGATGCCCTTCCGCATGTCTTTCTGGCTGAACTGGTCGCGCCCCGCGTCGCCCGTCTGCGGATTTGCGGCCACAAGATCGAGGATCTGATGGGCATGGACATGCGCGGCATGCCCCTGACCGTGCTGTTTCAGGGCAATGCACGCGATGCAGTAGCCGAGGCTGTCGAACAGGTCAGCCATGGCGCCCGCGTGATCCTCTCGCTCGAAGGGGAGACAGGCTTCGGTCTGCCCGAGGTCAAGGCCACGCTGGCGCTGATGCCACTGGCCGATGATACCGGGCGCATCACCCGCATGATGGGGGTGATCGAGCGGCGGGGCGAGCCGGGCCGCACCCCGCGTCGCTTCGGCCTCGCGACCCCGGTCAGCGAACAAGGCCCCGCTGTTGCGCCGGCTCCGGCACGGCCGACACTGCGCGTCATCGATGGCGGGCGCGGCTGACGCTTTCACGGTTTTCCTGCGCCGCTGCCCAAGGTAAAAGGCGCAGGAGAAAGACCCAGTGAAAGGCCGCGCCATGATCCTCTACCCTGCCATCGACCTGAAAGACGGCCAATGCGTGCGGCTTTACAAAGGTGAGATGGCGCAGGCCACGGTATTCAACGACAGCCCTGCGGATCAGGCCCGCGCCTTCGCAGATCAAGGCGCGGAATGGCTGCATCTGGTCGACCTCAACGGTGCTTTCGCGGGCACCCCGGTCAATGCCAGCGCGGTCGAAGCGATCCTTGGCGCTGTCACCATTCCTTGCCAGCTTGGCGGCGGCATTCGCGACATGGCGACGATCGAAAGCTGGCTGAAGCGCGGACTGGCGCGGGTGATCCTGGGCACAGTCGCTGTGGAAAACCCCGATCTGGTGCGCGAAGCCGCGCGTGCTTTCCCCGGACAAGTCGCCGTCGGCATCGACGCGCGCGACGGGCGTGTGGCGACCAAGGGCTGGGCCGAGGAAACGAATGTTCTGGTCACGGAGCTTGCGCGGCAATTCGAAGATGCCGGGGTCGC
>SKIM01000219.1 GCA_007116445.1 Natronohydrobacter sp. | reverse complement strand
CTGCAAGCGTTTGACACTGGCGGCTATGTTTTCACACCAGACCTGTCACAGCCCGACAGCCCTGTCTTTCTTCGCGAAAGCTGACCGCTGGCAAGGTGCGCAGACAGGCTATTGGCGCACAGCGGCGGCCAGCGTCGTGATCCGTCCGGTATCCACTGCGCTGATGACCGAGTAATCCAACCCTGCTTCGGTCCAGTAGGCCATGCTGTCAGCGTCCATCCGCACCACGCGCAGTTTGTAATCCGACTGGTCAGGCGCATGGGGGGCGATGGACACAGTCACCTGTTCCCCATCTTCGTCACGGAAATGGAAAACCGCCATCGGGCCTGCCTCGGTTGATACAAGCCGCGCACTTTCCACAACATAGCCCAGCCGCTCCAGCTTCGGACTGTCGATCTTGTGCTGCATCTGCGCCGACATCCACTCTAGCGCCGTGTCCATGTCATCGGGCCGGAACTCGGCCTGCTGAAGGGCCGCATATTGGACCGCGTAATGCCCGGCCATCGTCACGGAGACAAATTGCGGATGCTGCGCGCCCGCCATCTGCGCCCCGCCCCCGAACATCCCGTGCGCGCCCCAACCGGCCGCAAATATCAGCACGCTTGCTGCGATCCGGCCCAGTGCAGGCCCCATCAGGAACGCGCGCCGTCTGCGGGCCTGCAGCCGGGTCGCAAGCTCGCGCTCCAGCGCCGCAATGCGCATGTTGCGCGGCAAGGCATCCGCGCTCTGCGCCAGACCCCGGATCAGGTTGTCATTATGCCGCCAGCTGGCTGTCGCCGCCCGCGCTTCAGGGTCACGGGCAAGCCGCGCCTCGATCTCGGCCATTTTTCCCGGCGGCAATGTGCCATCGACATAGGCCATCAGGTCAACATCCGCTTCCAGCCCCGGCGTGTCATTGAGGTCTTGTGTCATCAGATGTTCCCTTTCTTGTTCAAAACCGACAATTTGCCCGAGGCCAGACCCGACACGATCCCGCGCAACGCCTCGCGCCCGCGCCCGAGACGCGACATGAAAGTGCCCAACGGCACATCGAGCGCCTTGGCGGCCTCTGCGTAGCTGAATTCACGCAGCGCAATCAGAATGATCGGCATGCGCTGTGCTTCTGGCAACTGGTCAAGTGCGGCAAGCACCTGCTTGAGCTCCAGTTCCGTGTGCTGATGGTCTGGCACGACGGGATCCGGCAGATCGGGGGCGGCCTCACTGCGCGTCTTGGCACGGCGCAGATCGCTGATATGTGTGTTATGCATGATCCGAAACAGCCAGGGACGCAGATTGGTCCCTGGCTGCCAGCTATCTGCCTTGGCAATGGCCTTCAGCAAGGTTTCCTGTACCAGATCGTCCGCCGCTGTCGCATCACGGGTCAGAACAAGAGCGTAGCGACGCAGGCTTGCAGTATGCTCGGTCACTTCCGATTTGATGCTCACGAATTCAGCCTCCGATTACGATTTGACATACATACGCACGACCGCGCGATTTCATCCAAAATTTGTGGGGAAAAACAAATTTTCTTCAGAAGCGCAGCCGGACAGGGATTATTCCGCAGTCTGCAGCGTTAATGGGGGGACATGCAGCGGGCAGCACTCTGCCCTGCTGCCAGATTATGAGGAGAGAGCCCATGAGCAATGAATTGATCATCCGGCCCCAAGTTCCCGCCAAGCGCCCGGAGGTGTCGCTGCCGGGGCTGGTCTTCGGGACCAAGCCGCGGGTCATCCTCAAACGGTCAGTCTGGATGCTGGCCGGGCTGTTCGTGCTCTATTTCGGTGTGATCGGCAACCTGATGCACAGGATTGACGCTGACCTGGATTTCACGCCGCCCAACCCCGTCGAAGGGGGCAGCTACGCTGTGAACATGGCCGAAGCACTGATCACACGCGAGGTCGTGACGCATCGCTGGACCGCCAATGACCCGATTTTCTTCCCGACGGGCTTTCACGACAACATGCCCAATTTCCAGCGCGGCATGATGCGTGCCATCAGCCGTTTCACACTGGAGCTGGAGAACCAGATCGGGCGGCTGCGCGGTTCATCAGCGATCGACGGCGATCTGGAGCGCGCCAGCGGATTGCTGCAATTCCCGCCGGATGTCTGGATTTTCGATCTCGATCAGTCTTTCCTGCCGGTGCAGCCTGCGGAGACGCAATACGAGGCGGCGGCACGCGCTTTGCGGGCCTATAACGCCCGTGTCGCGCAAGGGGTCGCGATCTTTGAGACCCGCGCGGACGCGCTTGCCCTCACGATCGAGCGGATGGCCAGCGAGCTGGGATCGCGGGCGGCGATTGTTGACGACCATGTCAGCGCCGACCGTTTCATCTTTGACATGCTCGCGGATGACATTTTTTATGTGAACAAGGGAATGGCCTATGCGTCCTATCTGCTCTTGCGTGAATTGGGGCGGGACTTCGAAACTGTGATCGCCGCGCAGGGGCTGACGCGTGTCTGGTCGCAAGCGCTCGAGAGCCTGCGCGAAGCGTCCCAGCAACAGCCGCTGATCGTGCTGAACAGCTCAGGCGCCAGCAGTTTCCTCGCCAATCACCTGCACCTGCAGGGCTTCTATCTCAAGCGGGCGATCCTGCAACTCGACGAGATCTCACGCGTCATCCGCGCAACGCGGTAAACAGCTCTCGCTTCAGTCACAACGATGGCCAGATGCCTCTGCATCTGGCCATTTTTCTGTTTGCGTCCTGCGCCGGGGCGATGGGCCGGGGCGATGGGCCGGGGCGATGGGCCGGGGCGATGGGCCGGGGCGATGGGCCGGGGCGATGGGCCGGGGCGATGGGCCGGGGCGATGGGCCG
>SKIM01000226.1 GCA_007116445.1 Natronohydrobacter sp. | reverse complement strand
TTCCACAACTGCCTCTATGAATTCGTCTGGCGCGACAATGCGCGGCGCTGGACCGAGCGGCAATCGACATGGGATCTGCTGCGCCACTATGGCAGCGACTGGAAATGCATCTTTGTGGGCGACGCGGCCATGTCACCCTATGAGGTGCTCTACCCCGGTGGGGCGAATGAGCATTGGAACGAGGAAGCGGGCGAAGTCTGGCTGCGCCGCGCGATCGCGCAATGGCCCGATACGCTCTGGGTCAATCCCAGCCCCGAACCATATTGGCGTTACACGCAGTCCACACAGATGATCGCGCAGATTTTCGAGGGGCGGATGGTGCCGATGACGCTCGAAGGATTATCGCGCGGAATCAAGCTTCTGGGGCGCTGATCAGATCAGGATCCGCGCCTAAGCAAAGGTAATAAAAGCGGATTTCCGCCGACCGGATTTGCATGATCCATACATGGCTCTTAGGTCTGTGCGCAAGCGCAGGGCATATGCCCGCTGCGTGAGACAAACAGGAGACGGACATGAAACTGAACCAGATGCTGAGCAGCACCGCCCTCGCCGCCGCCCTCGCGCTGTCGCCCTTCATCGCGACGCCGGTCATGGCGCAAATGGAAGGGCTTGACATGCCCGGCACAGAGATCATGGTCGAAGACAGTCAGATCGACGCCTTCATCGACGCTGCACTGGCGGTTGCCGAGACGCGGGAAAGCTACATGGCCCAGTTGCAATCCGCAACCGATGAGGCCGAGCAGATGGAAATCGTGCAAGCCGCTGATGCCGCGATCCTGCAAACTGTTGAAGATGCGCCGAATATCACTGTCGATGAATACATCGCCATTGGCGAAGCCGCAGCTGTGGACCCGGATCTGGCCGCGCGGATCGAGGCACGCTTCGCCGAGTTGCAAAACCTCGACTGATCAGATTTCCCCAACGGCTGACACCGTGGATCGGGGACGCAGCAAAGCTGCGTCCCCGGTTTGTCATTCGATGGTCACGCGTTCCATGCGATCCGGCTCACCAACGACGGCACCATTGCCGCCCGTGCCACGTTTGATCGCGTCGAGCACCTCGTAGCCGTCAATCATCTGCCCCACGATCGTATATTGCCCGTCGAGATGGGGCGCAGGGGCGAACATGATGAAGAACTGGCTATTGGCACTGTCGGGGCTTTGCGACCGCGCCATGCCGACGACACCGCGCTCGAACGACTGCTCTTGCGTGAATTCCGCGCGCAGGTTCGGCAGGTCAGAACCACCCGTCCCCCAGAGACGCGGATTGCCATCAGCTCTGCCATTGGCGACATCACCCGTCTGCGCCATGAAACCGTCGATCACGCGATGGAACACCACACCGTCATAATCGCCGCGCTCGGCCAATGTCACCAGGCGCTCGACATGCATCGGCGCCAGATCGTCGCGCAGGGCAATCCGCATCGTGCCATTGGCCTCGCCCGCGACCTCGATGACCATGACCGGACCGGAATGATCGGCGGGCACAGTCGTATCGGCCTGCACGCTCTTCACATTCAGCCACGACGCCCCGAGGATCGCGAAGCCGAGCGCAAACAGGCCGCCGAAGATCAGCTTGTCACGCATCGGCAGCCACCTTGACGCTGAGCATCTTGTCAGGATTCGCTGGCGGCTCACCGCGGGTGATGGCATCGACATGCTCCATCCCCGAGATCACGCGCCCGTAAACCGTGTATTGGCGGTTCAGGAAGTGATTGTCGCTGAAATTGATGAAGAACTGGCTGTTGGCGCTGTCGGGATTTTGCGACCGTGCCGCGCCCAGCGTGCCCCGGTCATGCGGCACGCCCGAGAATTCGGCCTTCAGGTTAGGCAGATCCGACCCGCCAGTGCCTGCGCGACCGGGATTGTAGTTCACTTCCGTATTGCCATTGGCCACATCACCGGTCTGCGCCATGAACCCGTCGATCACGCGGTGAAACACCACATTGTCGTAAGCGCCGGCCCGCGCCAGCTCTTTCATGCGTGCGACATGCCCCGGTGCGACATCGGGCAGAAGTTCGATCAGGACAGTGCCGGATTTCAGTTCCATCACGATGGTATTTTCGGGATCCTTGATTTCGGCCATTGGGCCCTCCGTATATGTTGGCTGTTGTCACCCTAAATGAGCTGGCGCTGCAGGAAAACCCCTGATGAGCGCTGCCCCCCCATTGACCCTGCCGCGTCTTTCGCGCGATGGTGCCGCAAAACTGCAAGACAGGTGATCGCATGGCTTTCAAAACGCTCGACGACATGGAATTCCGCGACAAGGTCGCCCTCGTCCGGGTCGATATCAATGTCCCAGTCGAAGCAGGCCGTGTGACCGACGCCACGCGGATCGAACGGATCATCCCGACAGTCACACATATCAGCGCGGCTGGCGGCAAAACCGTGTTGTTGGCGCATTTCGGTCGCCCGAAAGGTCAGGCCGTGCCGGAGCTGTCGCTCGCACAGCTGATACCCGCTCTGGAAACGGCCCTCGGCAAGCCTGTGGGTTTTGCTGATAACTGCATTGGCGGTCCGGCAAAGCGCGCTGTGGCTGCGCTGAATGCCGGGGATGTGCTGCTTCTGGAAAACACCCGGTTCCACGAAGGCGAAGAAAAGAATGACAAGCTTTTCTCGGCGTCACTCGCCGCGCTTGGCGATATCTATGTCAATGACGCCTTTTCGGCGGCGCATCGGGCGCATGCCTCGACCGAAGGGCTTGCGCAGCTTCTGCCGGGCTGTGCAGGGCGTTTGATGGAAGCCGAATTGAAGGCGCTGGAAGCCGCGCTTGGCACGCCCGACCGCCCGGTCGC
>SKIM01000233.1 GCA_007116445.1 Natronohydrobacter sp. | reverse complement strand
GCCCCGGCGCGTGCGGGCCAGACCCTGCGTTCCATCACCACCGCCAGCCCCGGCAGTGAGCGCGAATTGCGGGCCGATCACAGACTGCGCGTGCGCGATGCACTGGGGCTCGATCAGGTGGCGATCCTTGGCCAGATCAGCGCAGGCGGCTGTGGTGGGACCGATCCCGGCTATGATTTGTCGGGCATCCGTGTGCTGCTGGAAAACGGCGAATATGCGCTGACCGACAGCGACGGGCGGTTCAGCTTCCGCGATATCTACCGCCGCCCGCGCGTCGTGCAGATGGATGTGACCACCCTGCCCCCCGGCGCGCGGCCCGTCCTGTGCCATGCCACCACCCGCAGCGCAGGCAGCGCGATTTCACAATTCGTCGAATTGCGCCCCGGCATGATGGCGCGGGTCGAATTTTATATCGAATTCGACACTGAAGCCGAAACCAGTGACACTCCCGCCAGCACTGACGCGCCCGCGCCATCGCCGCTCACGCGCTTCGACCGTGACTGGCTCGACCGTCACGCCGCGCGCCATGGCGCAGGTTTCCTTGCCCCGACCCGCAGTCACCTGCCCCGCTCAAGCGCCATTGATCTGGTCTATCTGCGCCCGGTCGGCGCCCGGTCAGAGCTGCTGCTGAAGGACGAGGCCATTCCCGCCATCCGCCGCGAACCCGCGATCCGGTCCAGCGACGGCGCCTGGGAGCTGATGCGCTACCGCGCTGTGCGCATCACCGAGGGGCGCAATACTCTGGCGCTGGTCATCACCAGCGCCGAGGGGCGCGAGGTGCACCGCAGTAGCCGCGACGTGCTCTACGGCCTGCGGCCCACACAGCTGGAGATGGTCCGCACGGCGAGCACGCTCGAAAGCGACGGGCGCAACGCCCCGCGGATCACGATGCGCCTGACCGATGCTGCGGGCATCCCGATCCGCCCCGGAACACAGGTCACAGTCAGTGTGGACAGCCCTTTCGGTTTCGCCCCGGATGGCCCACAGCGCCGCTCCCGGCCGGCAGCAGAGCGCGCGCCGCAAAGCCGCGTCACCGCGACGGTGCAGGACGACGGGATCATCTCCGTGGCCCTTGCCCCGGTGCTCGAAGGCGGCACGGCGCGGCTGAGCATCCCGGCGGCCAATCGGACGCTCACGCTCAACGTGCCAATTTCAGTCGCAACCCGCCCCTGGGTGCTGGTGGGGCTGGCCGAAGGCACACTGGCCCATCGCCGCGTGCGCGACCACATGCGCCGCGACGGCGAAATCGGCAACGCACTGTCAGGCCGTGTGGCGTTTTTTGCCGAAGGAGTAATCCGCGGCGAATGGTTGCTGACACTGCGCTATGACAGCGCGCAGGAGCGCGACAGCTTCTACGGCATCGACCCGGACGCCGATTACATCGTCTATGGCGACCGCTCGACGCAGGGCAATGCCGCGCAAAGTCGTTTCCCGCTCTACCTGCGCCTGCGCCGCGAAGGGGCGGAAGTCCTGATCGGCGACTTCAACACCAACCTGAATGCCGGCGGGATCGCGATCAACCAGCAGGTCACCGGCGCGCGCGCCGTATTCGAGAACGAAGATTGGCGCGTCATGGCCTTTGCGGCGCAGACCTCCAACCATCTCGTCGAAGACCGCATCGCGCTGAACGGCACCATCGGCCCCTACCAACTCAGCCGCCGCGATATCGTGCCCCATTCGCAGACCGTGCGACTGATCACTGCGTCGCGCCTTGACGCGTCGGAAGAACTGAGCAGCCGCACGCTTGTCGCGGGGGTCGATTATGCTGTGAGCTTCACCACCGGGCAGATTTTCCTCCGCCGCCCTTTGCCGGCCTTCACCGAAACGCTCGACCGTCAGATCCTTGTCATCGACTATGAGGCCGATGCCGATCTGCGCAATGCACTGGTCGCAGGAATCCGCGCCGAGGCCGAACTCAGCCCCCGCTTGCGCGCCGGAGCGACCGCTGTGCATGCCCGCCGGGTCGAAGGTCAGAGCCTGAATATTACGCTGATGGGCCTCGATCTGAGTTATCAGGCCAGCGACGCGCTGACGCTCAGCGCCGAAGTGCTGGCCGCGCGGCGCAATTTCCTCAGCCACAGTGATACGGGCCTGCGCAGCGAAATCCGCGCCGAATTCGACCGCGATGGCACGCAGATCGCCGCCTATCTGCGCCGCCAGCGTGGCCATGTCGCGCTGACCGCTGCCGACCGCCGCATCGACACCACGGTCGCAGGCCTCAGCCTGCGCCACCAGATCTGGGCCGATCCCGACACCCCGTCCGAGCGCTGGCTGATCGACGCGCTGCTGCTGGCCGAGAATGACCGCGCCCTAGAAAGCCGCAAGCGCGATGGAGAATTGCTGCTGACCCGCGAGCGCGCGGGCAAAACGCAATCCGTGGGCTTGCGTGGGCTGCGCAGTGACAGTGCGACCGGCCCGACCCGCGACCTGCGCCTGGTCTATCGCGGCACAGCCACGTCGGAAGATGGTCGCCTGACGCAAGGGCTTGGCACCGAAGTCTCGGTTCGCCCCGATGGCGCGCAGGCGGGCGACAAGATCGAGCTGAGTTTCGGCTACAGCCTGACCGAGGCCTGGACGGTTTTCGGCACATTCGAGGTCGAAAGCCAGCGCCAGAGCGGCGCGGAGGGCCGCCGCGCCACATTCGGCGCCGAATTCACCCCCAGCGAAGGCCGCGCCTATCGCAGCGCGCTGTCCTGGGCGGGCAATGACCAGTATCGCGGGCATGCGCTGTTTCTGGGCGCGGATCACGACTATACGCTGCGCGAGGGCATGACAGCCTATCTCGGCGGGGATATC
>SKIM01000250.1 GCA_007116445.1 Natronohydrobacter sp. | reverse complement strand
TGCTGATCGCTGTCGTGGCCTTCATGTGGTCCGCCTTTCAGATCTGGATTGCGGATCTTCAATTCCAATGGGCCCAGCATATTCCCTTCGCCCGCGTCATCGGCTCGGACATGACGCGGCCCATGCATCTGACATTCGCGCTGTTTCTGGCCTTTCTCGCCTATCCGGCGTTCAAGTCCTCGCCGCGCCGCTACATTCCCTGGTATGACTGGCTGCTTGCGTTGACAGCGGCAGGCTGTGCCTTCTATGTCTTCTGGTTTTCGCGCGAGTTGTCTTCGACAGCGCGTTCCGGCCTGCCCACACAAGAACAGATCATCGTCGGAACGATCGGTCTGGTGCTGCTGCTGGAGGCGTCGCGCCGCGCCCTGGGGCCGGCCCTGACGATTGTCGGCGGGATTTTCCTGGCCTATTCCTATTTCGGTCAGGGCTGGCTGATCCCCGACCTGATCGCGCATGAGGGGCGCAGTTTCAACGGTATCATCAACACGCAATGGCTGTCGACCGAAGGGGTTTTCGGCATTCCGCTGGGGGTTTCCACGGCCTTCGTGTTTCTGTTCGTGCTGTTTGGTGCGCTTCTGGACAAGGCTGGCGCGGGCAATTACTTTATCAAGCTGGCCTTTGCGGGGCTTGGCCATCTGCGCGGCGGGCCTGCGAAAGCGGCCGTGGTCGGGTCAGGTGCGACAGGTCTGATTTCGGGGTCGTCCATCGCCAATGTGGTGACCACGGGGACATTCACCATCCCGCTGATGAAACGCGTGGGTTTCACCTCGGAAAAGGCGGGGGCGGTCGAAGTGTCCTCTTCGGTCAATGGTCAGATCATGCCGCCCGTGATGGGCGCTGCGGCCTTTCTGATGGTCGAATTTGTCGGCATTTCCTATATCGAGGTGATCAAACACGCCTTCATCCCGGCGGTGATCAGCTATATTGCGCTGATTTACATCGTGCATCTTGAAGCGTTGAAAAACGGGATTCCGGCGCTTGGCACCGGGGCCAATCTGCTGACGATGCTGTGGAAGACGGCCATCGGCTTCGTGGTCACGGGCGCGGCCTTCTATGGTGTGATTGCGGCGATCGGGATCTTGCGCGATGTCGCGCCCGCGATCTCGGAGCCGGTGATCCTGCTGGCGCTGCTGGCGATCTATCTTGGCTGTCTTTGGGTCGCGGCGGGGCGGCCCGAGCTGGAGATGGACAACCCCAACGACAAAGACATCAAGCTGCCCGTGATGCGCGAGGTCTTTCCCACAGGCCTGCATTACTTGCTGCCGATTGTGGTGCTGGTCTGGTTTCTGATGGTCGAGCGCCAGTCGCCTGCGAAATCAGCGTATTTTGCGGTGATGGCGATGCTGTTCATCATCCTGACCCAGCGCCCGATCAAGGCGCTGATGCGCGGCGAAGGCACTGTGCTGGGGGAATTGCGCCAGGGCCTGACGGATCTGGTCGATGGCATGATCGCAGGCGCGCGCAACATGATCGGCATCGCGGTCGCGACCGGGGCGGCCGGGATCATCGTGGCGACTGTGACGCGCACGCCGATCGGCACGGAACTGGCCGGGCTGGTCGAAATGCTGGCGCTTGGCAATCTGTTCCTGATGCTGCTGCTGGTGGGGCTGTTCTCGCTGATCCTGGGGCTGGGGCTTCCGACCACGGCAAATTACATCGTCGTCTCGTCGCTGATGGCGACAGTGGTGGTCAGCCTGGGCGCGCAGGAAGGGCTGATCGTGCCCTTGATCGCGGCGCATCTTTTCGTCTTCTATTTCGGGCTCATGGCCGATGTCACCCCGCCTGTGGGGCTTGCGAGTTTCGCAGCCTCCGCAGTGTCGGGCGGCGATCCGATCAAGACGGGCTTTCAGGCCTTCTTCTACAGCCTGCGCACGCTCGCGCTGCCGTTCCTGTTCATCTACAACCCGACATTGATCCTGTACGGCGTGGATCTCGGCACGATGGCAGGTCTCATGCAGGCCGGCTTCATCTTCGTGGTGGCCACTTTCGCGATGCTGCTTTTCGCGGCAGCGACGCAGGGCTATTTCCTCGCCCGCTCGAAAATTCACGAATCCGCGGCGCTTTTGCTGGTGGCCTTCACACTCTTTGTGCCGAATTTCTGGCTCGACCGGGTGCAACCACAATTCGAGCGTCTGCCTGGTCTGCAATTCGAGGAGGTTCTGACAGCGGCCTCCCCAGGCGATCAGATCCGCATCGAAGTGTCCGGCCCGGATTTCAACACTGGCGCGCCACGCAGCCTGACTCTGGTGCTCGATATTGGTGACACGCCCGCGGCGCAGCGCCTTGCCAATACCGGGCTGTTCCTGATGCCGGATGACACCCGGATGGTGCTCGATGAGCCCATGTTCGGCAGCCCGTTTCAGCGCAGCCTGGGCGATTTCGACTTCTACGGGCGCGAACAGGTGGAACTCAGCGCGGTGCTGCGCCCGGCCGACCGGATGCCCGAACAGCTCTTCTACATCCCGGCCTTCCTGCTGCTCTTCGGTGTGATCATGCTGCAGCGCCGACGCCAGACCCAACCTGCCTTCTGACCGTCGGGGTTTCATCCTTGCAAAAATATCCCGGGGGGCGGGACCGAAGGGACCGGGGGGCAGCGCCCCCCACCCTCGCTCAGAACATGGCATGCGCGCCGAGGTCTGTCGCAGCTTCCCCGCGGATCAGCGCTGCATAATGGTCGCGCAACTGGTCCGTGCCATGTTCCGGCGTCGCATCTGCATCATAGCGGGCGGCCTCCGCATCCCAGAGCAACATCGATTCGGTGGCATAATAGCGCCCGATGCGGGCGAATTCGGCCTTGTCAGCCATGGCGGA
>SKIM01000089.1 GCA_007116445.1 Natronohydrobacter sp. | reverse complement strand
GCGATCATCTGCCTGCCGCGCATGTTTCAGGTGCTGGTCGTTGAAAACACCAATGACCAGCACCTGGCCACGGCAAGCTGGGCCTTTCCGTTCTATCTGTTTCTGATCAGCCTATTCGTGCTGCCCATCGCGGTGGTCGGCCTCGAGGTCATGCCCGCAGGGTCCAACCCCGACATGTTCGTGCTGACATTGCCGCTCTATCTGGGGCAGGACGGGCTGGCGATGCTCTCCTTTCTGGGGGGCTTTTCGGCAGCTACATCGATGGTCATCGTGGCTTCGCTGGCGCTGGCGACGATGGTGTCAAATCATCTGGTCGTGCCGCTCTGGCTGAAGGCGCGTGCCAGCCGGAACCGCGACACTGGCGATATGCGCCTGCTGGTGCTCAGCGTGCGGCGGCTTTCCATCGCCCTGGTGCTGGGTCTGGGCTATGTCTATTATGCCATCACGGGCGGCTCTGCGGCGCTGGCGGCGATCGGGCTGATCGCATTCGTTGGGGTCGCGCAGACCCTTCCCGCGCTTCTGGGCGCGCTGTTCTGGCGCGGGGCCAATCGCACGGGGGCGGCCTTGGGGCTGACGGTCGGGACCGCGCTATGGGTTTACACGCTGTTCCTGCCGAGCTTCGGGCCGGATGTGTTCCTGTCGGCGCAACTCATGGAGCAAGGGCCGTTCGGTCTGTCCTGGTTGCGCCCCTATGGCCTTTTCGGGGTGAATGCGCTCGACCCGCTGCTGCATGCGCTGTTCTGGTCGCTGACACTGAATGCTCTGGTGTTCTGCCTTGGCTCATTCGTGACCTTCCCCAGCCCCATCGAGCGCGTTCAGGCTGCACTTTTCGTCGATATCTTTGACCGCCCCGGCTCTGCGCGCAGCTGGACGCGCCCGGTCGCCGAGGCTGAGGATCTTCTGCCCATGGCGCAGCGCATCCTCGGCATCACTGAAGCGCAGGCGTTTTTCAGTGCGCAGGCCGAATTGCAGGGCAAGACCGGCTTTCTGCCCGACATCACTCCGGAATTTCTCGATGCGCTGGAACTCAAGCTCTCGGGGTCAGTGGGCGCTGCGACGGCGCATGCGATGCTGGCCCAGACTGTTGGCACGGCTCTTGTCTCGGTCGAGGATCTGATGGCCGTGGCGTCGGAAACCGCGCAGATCATGGAATATTCCGCGCAGCTTGAAGCCAAGTCCGAAGAGCTGTCGCGCACGGCGCGCAAGCTGCGCGAGGCCAATGAAATGCTGCAGAAGCTCTCAGTGCAGAAAGACGCCTTCCTGTCGCAGATCAGCCATGAATTGCGCACGCCCATGACCTCGATCCGGGCGTTTTCCGAGATCATGATGGATACCGACGCCATGACCCCCGAAGAGCGCGCGCATTTCGCCCAGATCATCCATGACGAGTCGATCCGTCTGACCCGGCTGCTCGATGATCTCCTGGATCTGAGCGTGCTCGAACATGGGCAGGTGCAGCTCAATCTCGGGCCGGTGCTGTTGTCGGATCTGATCGACAAGGCCATCACGGCGTCGAACTCGGTGCAGGGCGATCGGAAATTCCGCATGCTGCGCGCGCGTGATCGCGAATGCGTCCAGATCATCACGGATGCCGGGCGCATGACGCAGGTCTTCATCAATATCCTGTCGAATGCCCGCAAATATTGCATCTCTGATGATCCGCAGATGCAGATCAAGGTCCGCCGGCGCGCGCAGATGGTCGAGGTCGATTTCATCGACAATGGTGCAGGCATTCCGCGCGACAAGCAGGCGCTGATCTTCGAGAAATTTTCTCGGCTGACAGATTCGATGCAGGCGGGCGGCGCGGGTCTTGGCCTCGCGATCTGTCGCGAGATCATGCATAATCTGGGCGGCGATATCTCTTATGTGCCGGGACAGGGCGGTGCGGCCTTCCGGGTGAGCTTCCCGCTCGATTTGTCTGCCCATCTGACCCCCCAAGCCCCAGGCGACAGCAGGCCCGCTGCGGCCGAATAAGCGCTGATCGCCGCAAAAATGGGCAGTCGCAGGTTTTTCCGGGGCTGGTAAATTTTACTGATTGATAAAAAATCAGAGCCGTGTTTTCCTGTTCAGACAAGAGCCAGTCAAGCCAAGGCCAGCCAGATGACCAACAGCCCGACCACTCCCGGTATTGTCCCCGCGCGTTTGCATGCCGATGACTATGTGCAGAATTTCGATGATTTTTATCCCGATTATGATCCGCATGAAGCCATGGTGGCAGCGGATCGCTGCTATTTCTGCCATGATGCGCCTTGCGTGACGGCCTGTCCGACGGAAATCGATATTCCGCTGTTCATCCGTCAGATCCAGGCGGGCCAGCCGCAGGCGGCGGGCAAGACGATCTTCGACCAGAATATTCTGGGCGGCATGTGTGCCCGCGTCTGTCCGACCGAGACGCTCTGCGAAGGCGCTTGCGTGCGCGAGGCCGCCGAGGGCAAGCCAGTCGAGATCGGGCGGCTGCAACGCTACGCGACCGACACGCTGATTGCGAAAAACGCCCATCCCTACGCGCGCGCGTCCTCCACTGGCAAACGCATCGCAGTAGTGGGCGCAGGGCCTGCGGGGCTGGCCTGTGCGCACCGGCTGGCCTTGCGGGGCCATGATGTGGTGATCCTTGATGCGCGCGAAAAGCCCGGCGGGCTGAATGAATACGGCATCGCCGCCTACAAGGCCGCGCATGGTTTCGCGCGGGCCGAGGTCGATTGGCTTTTGCAGATCGGCGGCATCACGCTGCGGCAGGGCTGGCGGCTGGGGGCGGATGGCACGCTGGCCGAATTGCAGGCCGAATATGATGCGGTATTCCTCGGCATCGGGCTTGCGGGCGTCAATG
>SKIM01000021.1 GCA_007116445.1 Natronohydrobacter sp. | reverse complement strand
GGCCAGATCGACACGCTTCTGTCGCTGACGGGCTTCAGCCTTGTCGGTGGCCCGGCCTATAATGACAGCCCCGCTGCGGTGGCGACGCTGAGCGCGCTCAATGTGCCCTATCTCGTGGCCCACCCGCTGGAATTCCAGACGCTGGGGCAATGGGCGGGCTCCGGCACAGGCCTCGGGCCGGTTGAGACGACGATGCTGATCGCCCTGCCCGAGATCGACGGCGCGACCAATCCCACCGTTTTCGCAGGCCGTCACGGTGCCGAGAAATGCACGGGCTGCCAGCATAACTGCCATGTGCAGACCGGCTCGCGCGAGATGGCGCCCTGCCATGAGCGGATCGTGTCGCTGACCGAGAAAACGCTGCGCATGGTGCAGTTGCGGCGCAAGGCGAATTTCGACAAGAAGATCGGCATTGTGCTCTTCGGCTTCCCGCCCAATGCGGGCGCCGTGGGCACAGCCGCCTATCTCGATGTGTTCGAGAGCCTGTTCAACACGCTGCACCGGCTGGCGGCGGAAGGCTATGACATCACGCCCCCGGAAACGTCCGACGCGCTGCGCGAAGCGGTGCTCAAGGGCAATGCCGCGCGCTACGGGCAGGAAGCCAATGTCGCGGCCCATGTCAGCGCCGAGGAAATGGTGGCCAATTGCCCACCGCTTCAGGCGATTGAATCGGTCTGGGGGCCTGCGCCGGGGCGTGTGCAATCCGACGGGCGTGGGGTGTTCATCCTTGGTGCGGAATTCGGCAAGGTCTTTGTCGGTGTCCAGCCCACATTCGGCTATGAAGGCGATCCGATGCGCCTGCTGTTCGAGCGCGGATTTGCCCCCACCCATGCGTTCACGCAATTCTATCTGTGGCTGCGCAACACCTATCGCGCCGATGCGATCCTGCATTTCGGCATGCATGGGGCGCTGGAATTCATGCCCGGCAAACAAGCCGGGCTTGGCGCGCGCGACTGGCCGGACCGGCTGATCGGCGAGATGCCGAATATCTACCTTTATGCCGCGAATAACCCCTCGGAAGCCTCGCTTGCCAAGCGCCGCTCGGGCGCGGTGACGATCACCCATCTGACGCCGCCTGTGGCGCAGGCCGGGCTCTACAAGGGGTTGCAGGAGTTGAAAGACAGCCTTGCGCGCTGGCGGCGGATGGACCCGCAGGACGACGCCAAGGCCGAGCTTGAGGCGCTGATCGCCGAGCAGGCGGCGGCCGTCGATCTGTCCGGCGCGCCTGAATCGCTCTGGGTCAGGCTTCTGGAATGCGAAGATGCGCTGATCCCCGAAGGCCTGCATATCATGGGCCGCAAGCTCGATGCAGGCGCGCGGGCGCAGCTGATGGCGCATGTCGATGCCGATGACACCGCACGCGCCAGGATGGATGCGGCGCTGCAAGGCGACGGGGAATTGACCGGGCTGATGCGCGCGCTCAGCGCCGAATATATCGCGCCGGTGCCGGGTGGCGATCTGATCCGCTCGCCCGAGATCCTGCCCACGGGCCGCAATATCCATGCGTTTGATCCGTTCCGCATGCCCACGGCTTTCGCGCTGCGCGAAGGGGCGGCGCAGGCGCAAAAGATCCTCGATGCGCACCCCACGCTGCCGCGCACAGTGGCGATGGTGCTCTGGGGGTCGGACAATATCAAATCCGATGGCGGCCCGATTGCGCAGGCCTTGGCGCTGATCGGTGCGGTGCCGCGTTTCGATGCCTATGGCCGCTTGTCGGGCGCGGATCTGATCCCGCTGGCCGAGCTGGGCCGTCCGCGCATTGATGTGGTGATGACGCTTTCGGGCATTTTCCGCGATCTGCTGCCCTTGCAGACGCGCCTTCTGGCCGAAGCCGCCTACAAGGCCGCGCTGGCCGAGGAGCCCGAGGCGCAGAATTTCATCCGCGCCCATGCGCTGGCGACGGCCCGCGAATTGGGGGTCGACCTGCAGACCGCCGCGCTGCGCGTGTTTTCCAATGCCGAAGGGGCTTACGGCTCGAACGTCAATCAGCTGGTGGACAGCTCCGCCTTTGGCGATGAAGATGAGCTGGCCGATGCCTATCAGAGCCGCAAGGGCTTTGCTTACGGCATCAATGGCAAGCCCACAGCGCAGGGCGCGCTGTTGAAAGAGACGCTGAAAACCGTCGATCTGGCCTATCAGAACCTCGAATCGGTCGAGCTGGGCGTGACCACGGTTGACCATTATTTCGACACGCTGGGCGGCATTGCGCGGGCGGTGAAACGCGCACGCGGCGGGCAGGATACGCCGGTCTATATCGGCGATCAGACGCGCGGCGCGGGCAAGGTGCGCACCCTGCGCGACCAGATCGCGCTGGAAACCCGGTCGCGGGCGCTGAACCCGAAATTCTATGAAGCGCTTTTGACGCACAAGGCCGAAGGCGTGCGCCAGATCGAGGCGCATGTCACCAATACGCTCGGCTGGTCGGCCACGACCGGCACTGTGGAGCCCTGGGTCTATCAGCGCCTGTCGGAAACCTTTGTGCTGGACGAGGCGATGCGCCGGCGGCTGGCAGAGTTGAACCCGCAGGCTTCGGCGCGTCTGGCCGGGCGGCTGATCGAGGCATCCGAGCGCAATTACTGGCAGCCGGATGCGGCAACACTGGCGGCGCTGCAGGATGCTGCGGATGAGATTGAAGATCGTGTCGAAGGGATTGCCGCCGAATGAGCAGGACCGCGACAACAACGCTTCGGAGGAAAGACGGGGGGCCAGCCCCCCGGCGGCTTCGCCGCGCCCCCCGGAGTATTTTTTGCAAGATGAAGGGAAAGTCACAATGAGCCCCAGAGATGAGATACCCGAGCTGAAAGGGCGCGATGGTGAGGGCTCGGTGCAGG
>SKIM01000294.1 GCA_007116445.1 Natronohydrobacter sp. | reverse complement strand
GGCAGAACACGCTTTTTCAGCGCATCGCCCTGATAGGAGAAGGCCAGCTCAGCGCCATGTTCCCCCAGCGCTCTGGCGATCCCCCAAGCGATGGATTTATCATTCGCAAGCCCCATGATGAGGCCGCGTTTTCCGTGCATCAATCCTGTCATGACCCGTCTGCCCGTTGAAACTGTGTTGACACGTTCTAAGCCAAGGGCAATGTGATCGCAAGTTGATGCGCATCCACGCAGCCTGCATAATGCGCGTGCGGCCTTGGCAATTGGTACAAGCGGGAGATAGTTTTTCTGATGCGCTCTTGCGCAAGGATCAAGAAACGTTAACACATGAAGCACCATGCGCTGGCCTGTCAGCTCTGGCAGAACATGAAACGCAGATGAGCAGGGAGGGCTCGTGGAGGATAGAGGCGGCATTTTCGCAGGGACTGACCCTTTCGAGATCGCGCGGCGCTGGCTGGCGGAAGCCGAGCTGACCGAGCCCAATGACCCCAATGCAATCGCACTGTCGACTGCGGGCGCGGATGGCATGCCCAATGTGCGTATGGTGCTGCTCAAGGAGATTGGTGCCGAGAGTTTCGTTTTCTACACCAATTACCAGAGTGCCAAGGCGCGCGAGATCGGTGAGAGTGGCAAGGCGGCTTTCGTGCTGCACTGGAAGTCGCTGCGCCGCCAGATTCGTGTGCGCGGGCATGTTTCCAAGGTTGACGGCCCGGAAGCAGATGCCTATTACGCGTCGCGATCGCTCAAGAGCCGCCTTGGCGCCTGGGCTTCGAAACAATCGACACCGTTGGGGTCACGGGCGGAATTGATGGCAGAAGTGGCGCGACAGACAGCGCGACATGGCATGACTCCACCGCGGCCTGACTTCTGGGGCGGGTTTGCCATCAGGCCTGTCGAGATCGAATTCTGGGCAGATGGGGCATTCAGGTTGCATGACAGATTTTGCTGGCGCAGACCTCTGGGCGGGGAAAGCTGGCAGATCCAGCGCCTGTCGCCGTGAGGGGGCGGCAGGGCGCGTCATGAAGTACAGGTTGTCGCAGAGTATCCAGAAATAAAGGATGACGGGCCGAAGACTGGCCCCACAACACATGAGTGAGACGCGTTAAATGGGTTCGGAAGAAACCGCAGCCGAAGAAATCTCCGGGGTCGTGAAATGGTTCGACCCCAGCAAGGGCTTCGGCTTTATCGTGGCGGAAGATGTGGCGAATGACATTCTGCTGCACGCCAATGCGCTGCGCAATTTCGGATTGAGTTCGGTCTGCGACGGGGCGCGGATACGGATCACGGTGCAAAAGACCCCGCGCGGGTTGCAGGCGCTTGATGTGCTCTCTGTGCTGCCCCCCGAACGGCTGGTGGCCGCGGATGACGATGCGGAGTGTGACCATGGTGCGGAGATCGACAGCTCGCTCGCAGCCGAGCCTGCGCGCGTCAAGTGGTTCGACAAGGTCAAGGGCTTTGGCTTCGCCAATGTTTTCGGCAAACCTGAGGATGTGTTCGTGCATATGGAAACGCTGCGGCGCTCGGGGCTGGCCGAGTTGCAGGCGGGCGAGGCCGTTGCCCTGCGCGTGACGACAGGCGAGCGCGGGCGCATGGCCGTGTCGATCGAGCCCTGGGAAGCCGGGCTGGCGGCAGGCGATGACCGCGACGACGAGGCCACAGCGTGATCGCAGGGCTGCGCCTTCTTGCTGCGGCGCTGGTGTTGCTCTGGGCCGGGATCGCCGGGGCGGCTTGCGCGCCGGGCTCGGTCGAGCTGCGCGGCGACTGGGGCCAGGCACGGTTCTCGGTCGAGATTGCCGATACGGAAGAAACCCGCGCGCGCGGCTTGATGCATCGCAGCTCTCTGCCGCGTTCGGCGGGCATGCTGTTCATCTATGAGCGTCCGACCACGGCGTCGTTCTGGATGCGCAACACGTTGATCCCGCTCGATATGATCTTCGTCGATCCGACAGGGCGGGTCAGCCATGTGCATCACGACGCCATCCCGCTTGATGAGACGCCAATTCCGGGCGGTGACAATGTCCTGATGGTGCTCGAAATCAATGGGGGCCTGGCGCGGGCGCTGGGGATCGATGTGGGCAGCGCGCTGCGCCATCCGCGTCTGGCCCAGGACAGCGCGCTCTGGCCCTGCGACGAATGAGGGGCAGCGGGCCGCTCTCGCAGGATTTTCGCGCGGTGCTTGCGATTACCGCTTTCCAGACCGCGACAAGCACGCTAAAGAGCGCGCAGTCGGGGCGTGGCGCAGCCTGGTAGCGCGACGGTTTTGGGTACCGTAGGTCGTAGGTTCGAATCCTATCGCCCCGACCATCTTCACACAACAGATGCGATGAATTGCGCCGGGATCAGCCCGCGCAGCGCATTGCCGACCCAGAGCCGCCGCACATGCGCCAGGTCTTCCGCCATCAGTGTTTCCTCCGGGCAGGCCAGGTCGCGGCGCAGAACACCGGGCAGCAGCCCCGCCGAGAGCGGTGGCGTGCGCAATCCCGCACCCCGGTCGAAGAACACAGTGGTGATCGTGCCGTCGCAGACCTCATTGCGTTCATTGAGAAAGATCAGCTCGTCAAGCCCTTGGGGCAATCCGGCGCGGGCCGCGTCATAGACCGCCCGGCGCGTGGATTTGACCCGCAGCCACGGATCGCCCGACCACAGCCGCGCCTGCGCCAACCCAACTCGCCATAGCTTTGCTGTCGCGGGCAGGGGGGAGGTGGTGATCTCGATCTGACCGTGGCGGTCCAGCGTCAGGCGCAGGCGTAACCGTGCAGCACCGACAATATCTTTGCCCGCCTCCAATGGGGCTGTGTCCAATGTCAGGCACAGCGCATCATCTGCACGCTGGTCGTCCGC
>SKIM01000103.1 GCA_007116445.1 Natronohydrobacter sp. | reverse complement strand
ATCTGAACCGCACGATGGACTGGTCGCTGCCCGATGAGGAAGCGGTGACTGTGGCCGGGCTGGTGATCCATGAAGCGCAGTCGATCCCCGAGGAAGGCCAGGTGTTTTCCTTCCATGGCTGTCGCTTCAAGGTGCTGGAGCGCGAAGGCAACCGGATCGTGCGGCTGAGTATCCGCAATGCGCAGGACACGCGCCGCGATGACTGACATCCGTCTGATCTGCGCGAGCAATGACGCCGCGATCCTGCGCGCCAATCTGATGCGTTCGGACGCGGTTGCGCAATGGCCGCTCAGCGTGATCGAGAACGCATCCTCTGCGGCCAGTGCCTATAATCGCGGCCTCGATGAAAGCGCCGAGCCCCTGCTCGTTTTCCTGCATCACGACGTCTACCTGCCCCCCGGCTGGGAACACCTGCTGCAGCAGCGCATCGCCGAAGTTGCGGCGATGGACCCGGACTGGGCGCTGATCGGCGCCTATGGGGTGGATGAGGCCGGGCGCGGCTATGGGCCGGTCTGGTCAAGCTCGCTGGGCCAGATCGTGGGGGCCGTGCCGCTTGCACCGCGCGCAGTCCAGAGCTTTGACGAATTGCTGATCGTGATGCGCCGCGATGCCGGGCTGCGCTTTGATGCGGACCTGCCGGGCTGGCATCTCTATGGCACGGATATCGTGACGCAGGCGCGGGCGCAGAGCCGCGGGGCCTATGCCTGCGCGCTGCCGCTGGTGCATAATGATGGCTACAAGGACCAGCTCGATCAGGGCTTCGGCGCGGCCTATGCCTATCTGCAGCGCAAATGGGCCGCGCGCCTGCCCCTGCGCAGCCCGGTCATCAAGATCTCGCGCATAGGCCATCAGCTCTGGCGCGCGCGCTGGCACAATATCCGGTCGCGCGACATCCGGCAGGGCATGGCCGTCGATACAGCGCTCGACCCGGTCGCGATAGCCGCCGCCTGTGGCTGGACGCGCGTTGCGCCGTGACGCCTAGGCGGCCTGTCCCGGCCCGCTGGTCAGGGACAGGAACACATCCTGCAGGTCAGGTTCTTCGCTGGTAACATCGACCACGACCCCGCCTGCGTTTGCCACGGCTGCAAGCAGCGCGCCCGCAGACACCTGGCTGCGCCGATAGGTCAGTGCCAGCCGCCCGTCCGCGCGGATTTCCTGCGTCACGCCATCGGGCAAGGGCAGGTCTGCCAGTGGGGCGTCGAGCCGCAGCACCAGCGTCTTGGCATCAAGCCGGCCCAGAAGCGCCGAGGTCTTGTCGCGCACCACGACAGCACCATGATTTATGATGGCGATTTCGTCGCACATCTCCTCCGCCTCTTCCAGGTAATGCGTGGTCAGAATGATGGTCATGCCTTGCGCGTTGAGCTTGCGCACATTCGCCCAGAGCATCTGGCGCAACTCGATATCAACCCCGGCCGTCGGCTCATCGAGGACCAGCACATGCGGGCGATGCACCAGCGCCTTGCCCAGCAAAAGCCTGCGCCGCATGCCGCCTGAAAGCGTGCGTGCATAGGCATCGGCCTTGTCAGACAGCCCGATCATCTCCAGGATCTGATCGGTGCGTCGCTGCGATTTCGGCACGCCGTAAAGCCCCGCCTGCACGTCCAGCGCGCCGCGCGGGGTGAAGAACGGGTCCATGTTCAGCTCTTGCGGCATCACCCCGATGGCCGCGCGCGACTGGCGCGGGTTGATGTCCTGATCGAAGCCCCAGATCCGCACCTGCCCGGCGGTCTTGGTCACCAGCCCCGCAAGGATGTTGATCAGCGTCGATTTGCCCGCGCCATTGGGACCAAGCAGGCCGAAGATGCTGCCTGCAGGAATGGTCAGATCAACGCCCTTCAGCGCCTCCTTGGGCGGCGCGCCTTTCTGGCCCGCATAGGTTTTACGCAGCCCGGTGATCTCGATTGCATGGTTTGACATGGGGGGTTTCCCGCCTCGTTGCTGCGCGACAAGGCCAGAGGGGTTCACGCAACCTTGCCCTGCGCCGCGATTTCAGTATTCTGGCCGGTATGTAACCTGCCACCACAGCGCCGACAAGGAAGCCTGCCCAGATGACCGCTACGCCTCAGGACTACCCTGCCCCGGAAACCGAGATTGTCAGCGCCATGCGCGTGTGTTGCGACGGCGGCGAAGGGGCGCTGGGCCATCCGCGCGTCTGGCTGTCGCTCAGCCATGACACGGGCATGGTTGACTGCCCCTATTGTGACAAGCGCTTCATCCATCGTGATTATGCCGGTGATGCGGCGGCCTGATCCGCGCTGAGCAACATCGGCGTCTCGCCACACATCAGATCGCCATCGACGCGCATGCCGCTGCGATCAAGGAAGTCTTCGATGTGATGGCCCGACCACGCCCGGATGCGCCCGAAACCGCTGATCAGCCCAGTGCCGCGCGCTGTGCCGGTTTCGGGATCCTGATAGTGATAGACCAACTGCCCTGCCAGCCCATCCTCGCAGGCAAAGCGCGCGTGTCCCAGACGCAGCGTATCGCCCACGCGCCAGACCCCGGTGCAGACAACGCCGGTATTCGTGACCCCTTCGAGCGTGCCCTCATTCCAGCCCAGCGCACGCCCGACCAGATAGACCCCGTCCCCCGGCATGCAGGCCACGACCGGGACACAGCTCTCGGGACTGAAAGGCGTTGAGACGCAATCGGGCAGATCCAGCGCCTGCGCGGTCCCGCTGATCAAGACCCCGGCGACAATTGAACAGAACAGGCGCATGTGAAATACCTCTCGCTCATGGGCGGCACACGCACAGGGTAACAGACCAAGGGGAAGCGACAAGATGACATTCGGCAAAGGCCATCACCTGCATCTGATCGACGGTTCGGCCTATATCTT
>SKIM01000166.1 GCA_007116445.1 Natronohydrobacter sp. | reverse complement strand
TTCAACCAGCGCGCGGTCTGGGAAGGGATCGGCTATATCCATCTGCTGACCAAGGATCTGTGGGAAGGTCATCCCTGCTGTGCCTTTGCGACCCCGCGTCGCTTCGCGGTCGAGAACCCCAACACTTACGGCGCGCTGTTGCGGGCGATCATCGACGCCACGCAATATGCGTCCAACCATGACAACCGCCGCGAAATCGCGGAAGCCATCGCGCCTGCGGCCTATCTCAACCAGCCTGTGCCCGTGCTGGAACAGGTGCTGACCGGGACATTTGCCGATGGTCTGGGCAATGTGCAGCGCGAGCCCGACCGGATCGATTTCGATCCTTTCCCCTGGCATTCCATGGGGGTCTGGATCCTGACGCAGATGAAGCGCTGGGGCTATATCCAGAACGAGATCGACTACAAGGCCATCGCCGAGCAGGTCTATCTGGCCTCGGATGCGCGCAAGGTCATGGCGGAGCTGGGCTATGACGCGCCTGAGGTCAGCTACAAATCCCATACGATCATGGGCAAGACCTTCGATCCCGACCAGCCGCAAGCCTATATCGACAGCTTTGACATCAAGCGGGGCTGAGCCATGCAAACCCTGTCTGTCAACAAACGTGCGGCGATCCTGTCGGTCCTGCTGCTGATCTTCGCGCTGGGGGCCTGGGAAGTCTCGGTCACCCGGCAGGAGGTCGGCGTAGCGCTGACCGAATACGAGATCCTGATGGGTCTGGGCCAGCCCCGCGCGGCGGTTCCGCCGCCCAGCGATGTGATGATCCGCGCCTGGGAACAGCTGAGCGATCCCTTCTACGACAACGGACCCAACGACAAGGGCATCGGCATTCAGCTGGCCTATTCGATCCAGCGCGTGCTCACAGGGTTCTTGCTGGCCGCCGCCATGGCGATCCCGCTGGGCTTTCTGATCGGCATGTCGCCTGTCGCCTACAAGGCACTGAACCCGTTCATTCAGGTGCTGCGCCCGATTTCGCCACTGGCCTGGATGCCGCTTGCGCTGTTCATCATTCAGGACAGTCAGGCGAGTGCGATTTTCGTGATCTTCATCTGTTCGGTCTGGCCGATGCTTCTGAACACCGCCTTTGGTGTGGCAGGGGTGCGGGCCGATTGGGTCAATGTGGCACGCACGCATGAGCTGGGCAGTCTGCGCACCGCGCTGACCGTGATCCTGCCTGCCGCCGCGCCCACGATCCTGACGGGGATGCGGATTTCCATCGGGATTGCGTGGCTGGTGATCGTGGCCGCCGAGATGCTCGTGGGCGGCACCGGGATTGGCTATTACGTCTGGAACGAGTGGAACAACCTCGATCTGACCTCGGTCATTTTCTCGATCCTGATGATCGGTCTTGTGGGCATGGTGCTGGATGCGATCTTCGCCAGCCTGCAGCGCGCCGTCACCTATGCCGAATGAAAAGGAAACTTCCATGTCCAAACCTTTCCTGAGCGTCGAGCGGCTGACCCAGAGCTTTCCTGACGGGGCGGGCGGCACGCTGACGGTCTTTGAGAATGCCAGTTTCGGGATTGAGAAGGGCGAGTTCGTCTGCATTCTGGGCCATTCGGGCTGTGGCAAATCCACCATCATGAATGTGCTCGCGGGGCTTGCCGAGCCCACATCCGGCGTCGTCAAGATGGACGGGATGGGGGTTTCCGGTCCCAGTCTGGACCGGGGGGTGGTGTTTCAGAACTATTCGCTGCTGCCCTGGCTGAGTGCGCTGAAAAACGTCACTTTCGGCGTCAAGGCGCGCTACCGCGACTGGTCGCGCGACAAGGTGGTGGACCATGCCACGCGCTATCTGGCCATGGTGGGGCTCGAAGGCGATGTGATCCATCGCAAGCCCAGCCAGCTGTCGGGCGGCATGCGCCAGCGTGTCTCAATCGCGCGGGCTTTCGCCAATCAGCCGAAACTTCTGCTGCTCGATGAACCTTTTGGCGCGCTCGATGCGCTGACACGCGGCACGATTCAGGAGGAGCTTTTGCGCGTCTGGAGCAAGACCGAGCAGACCGTCTTCATGATCACCCATGACATTGACGAAGCGATCCTGCTGGCCGACCGGATTTTGCTGATGACCAACGGGCCCTTCGCGCGGATCGCGGAATCGGTCGAGATCACCATCCCGCGCCCGCGTGTGCGCACCGAGATCGTCGAGCACCCCAATTACTACGCCATCCGCAATCATCTGGTGCAGTTTCTGGGCAAGCGTTCGAAGGAACTGGCCGGGCGCGCCTCGGATGGGGCGAGCCAGAGCCCCGCGCCTGTGCGCATCGACCTGACCGCCCCGGCGGAAGACCCCGAACCTGGCCCCCAAACTGGCCCCGAATCTGGCCGTGAACCGCGCGCCCATCTCAAGGCCGTGAATGGCTGAGTGATGACAATTTCAAGGAAGGAGACCAAGATGAAAGACCTGATGCAAGATGCCGAGATGCTG
Source organism: Natronohydrobacter sp. (assembly GCA_007116445.1). GTDB lineage: Bacteria > Pseudomonadota > Alphaproteobacteria > Rhodobacterales > Rhodobacteraceae > Roseinatronobacter. Next base: position 418 of record SKIM01000166.1, on the reverse strand, counting down.
ACCAAGGAGGATGTCACGGCGCTGATCCTCGCCGCAAAGAAGCGCCGCGGCCTGAAATGGGAGGAGATCGCCGCCGCTATCGAACTGTCGCCTGTGTTCACGCATTCGGCGGCCATGGGCATGAATTCCATGCCCGCCGACAAGGCGGCCGCGCTGGTGGCGTTCCTCGATCTGCCCCCGGAAGCTGCAGAGGTGCTGCAGGACTATCCCACCAAGATCTGGGAACAGGCCGTGCCGACGGACCCCTGTATCTACCGGCTTTATGAAATCGTAGGCGTTTACGGGCCGACGATGAAGGCGATCATTCAGGAAGAATTCGGCGACGGGATCATGTCGGCGATTGATTTCGACATGATCATCAGCCGTGTGCCCCATCCCAAGGGCGACCGGGTGAAGGTCGAGATGACGGGCAAATTCC
>SKIM01000277.1 GCA_007116445.1 Natronohydrobacter sp. | reverse complement strand
GCCGTATGCGGGCAACCGCCGGTTTCCACGCCGCGAATCCGCTCCATCGGCAGGACTTGTGCGCGCATCAGCGCTTCGGCATCCTCGCGCGTATAAATGTCGTTGGTGATCACGGCCATCGAGCAGCGTGGCGCGAGCGCATGGGCGAGTTTCTCGGTCAGAGTTGTTTTGCCTGCCCCCACAGGCCCGCCAATTCCCACGCGCAAAGGTCCGTTCGCCATCTTCTCACCTCTCTGTCTGTTCCAATGGGACTGCGGTCACGTCCGAAACAGCCGCACATCCTTGGTTTCATGTTCCATCGCCGCGAGATCGGCCCCGAAACAGGAATTGCCCAGATCTTCGAGCCGCGCGAAGGCGGCATCCTGCGCAAGTTCGGGCAGTTGCGTCAAGACCTGCGCCAGAACCCTGTGGCCGTCGCCCTGACCAAGCGGTACATGGCGGATGGCAATGGTCGCCAGATTGGTCACGAAAGCCTGCAGATAGGCTGCTATCACCAGATCGCGGGGCAAGCCAAGCGGCGCTGCGGCTTCGGCCACGGTGACGGGCAAAAGCCGTGCGGGTAACGCGCGTCCGGTGATCTGCGTCACGGTTCGCGCAAAGGCAGCGCCTTGCTCGCTTGCTTCCTGCAGGCGCTCGGCGGTGGGTTGCAGGGCCATGGCAAAGGCATCGACGCGGTGGAAATCCGCGCCCTCATCCAATGCCAGCGCGATCAGCACGGCGTCTTGCCAGCCGCTGCCGAAACACAGAACATCCAGCAGCCAGGCCTTGAAACTCTCGGCGTCAGTGACTTCGCCGCGCGCGATGACCTGTTCCAGCCCATGACTATAGGCAAAGGCCCCGGTCGGGAAAGCCGGGGACAGCCAGTGTTGCAAGGTCAGGGCTGCAGGGGTGAGCATCCGTCAATGAGCGTGATCGTGACCATCGGGATGCGCATGGCCATGCGCCAGCGCAGCTCCAGCCCCGTGATCATGTCCCATCGTGCGCCCATGGCCATACGCGCCACCTTCGGGGGTGAAGGGGCCAGTGACAGGGCGCAGCCGCGCGCCAAGCTGGGCGAGCATTGCTTCGATCACATGATCATGGCGGATCAGCAGGCGGGTTTCTTCGATCTGGCAGGGCGTGTGGCGGTTGCCGATATGCCAGGCCAGCCGCGCCAGATCGCCCCTGACCTCGACCAGCGCCTCATCTGCAGGCACGATTTCCAGCGTGGTGCCATCTTCCAGCTCGAACCCCCACCAATCATCGAGATTGGTGACTTCCGCCAGATCGAGCAGGAAGCCGCGCCCCTCGGCCGTTTGCAGGCGTTTGCGCCGCACAAGGCGTGCGTCATAATCGAGGATCACCGCGCCGTCACAGCGCCCGGGCGCGGTCTTGAGCAGGCGGCGCAGGGGGGGCAGGTCATTCATATCGCACCTCTTGAAAGCAATTTGCGGTAGACATGGGCCGGCAGGCCCCCGCGTGACAGCCCCATCGCGCGCAGCGCCCCATCGGGCAAAGCGTCGAGTCGGGCAAATTCGGCTTCAGCCGCAGAGCGCCCCGTGGCCGGGTTGCAGCCCATGCCGGAGCTGGCCAGAAACCAGTCCAACTGCCGGGATTGATCCGGGCTGAGCGGGGAATTCGCGGGACGAAATGTCATAGGCATCTCCATCTGGCGGACAGATACCTCCCTTGTGCCACAATATCATGAATCATACCTTTCCGGCACCAACGGCCTGTTCACGTTTTGCTGCGATGCAGAAACATCACAGCACGACGTGCTTAATAGAGGAAATAACGCTGCGCCAAGGGCAGTTCGGAGGCAGGCTCGCAGGTCAGCAGCACCCCGTCGGCGCGCACCTCATAGGTCTCGGGGTCAACTTCGATCTGCGGTGTCGCATCGTTCAGCCGCATGTCGGATTTCGTGACCCCCCGGCAGCCTTCAACTGCCAGCGTGTCCTTCGCGAGCCCCAGCGCATCGCGCACCCCGTCTTCCTGCGCGGCCTGGCTTACAAACACCACTGCGGCGCGTTCGACAGCCCGCCCGAACGCGCCGAACATGGGGCGTGAATGCATCGGCTGCGGGGTCGGGATCGAGGCATTCGGATCGCCCATCTGCGCCACGACGATGGACCCCCCAATCAGCACCATTTCCGGTTTTGCCCCGAAAAACGCAGGCGACCAGAGGCAGAGATCTGCCCGTTTGCCTTCCTCGACGCTGCCGATATGGCGCGACAGCCCATGCACAATCGCCGGGTTGATCGTGTATTTGGCGATGTAGCGGCGCACGCGGATGTTGTCATTGTCGCCCTGTTCCTCGGGCAAGCGGCCGCGCTGGACTTTCATCTTATGCGCGGTCTGCCAGGTGCGGGTGATCACTTCGCCCACGCGGCCCATGGCCTGGCTGTCCGAGGACAGCACCGAGAACGCGCCCATATCGTGCAGGATGTCTTCGGCGGCAATCGTCTCGCGCCGGATGCGGGATTCAGCGAAGGCCACATCTTCGGGCACCTTGCGGTCCAGATGGTGGCATACCATCAGCATGTCGAGATGCTCTTCGATGGTGTTGACCGTGTAGGGCATGGTCGGGTTGGTGGAGCTTGGCAGGATGTTCTGGCTTGCCACGACCTTGATGATATCGGGCGCATGGCCGCCACCCGCGCCCTCGGTATGGAAAGCGTGGATCGTGCGGCCTGCGATGGCGTTCAGCGTGTTCTCGACAAAGCCCGATTCGTTGAGCGTATCGGTGTGGATCATCACCTGAATATCGGTCGCCTCAGCCACGCTGAGGCAGCAATCAATCGCCGCAGGGGTGGTGCCCCAATCCTCGTGCAGTTTCAGTGCACAGGCCCCGGCGCGCACCTGCTCGTGGAGCGCAGCGGGCAGCGAGGCATTGCCCTTGCCCGCGAAAGCCAGGTTCATCGCGAAAGCATCCGCCGCCTGCAACATCCGCCCGATATGCCAGGGCCCCGGCGTGCAGGTTGTGGCGAGCGTGCCATGTGCGGGTCCGGTGCCGCCGCCGAGCATGGTCGTCAGGCCGGAATGCAGCGCATCGTCGATCTGCTGCGGGCAGATGTAATGGATATGTGCGTCAAACCCGCCTGCGGTCAGGATCTTGCCCTCGCCCGCGATCATTTCCGTGCCCGGCCCTATGATCACATCGACGCCGGGTTGCGTATCCGGGTTGCCCGCCTTGCCGATTTTCGCAATCCGCCCGTCGCGCAGGCCCAGATCGGCCTTATAGATGCCGGTATGGTCCAGGATCAGCGCATTGGTGATGACCGTGTCCATCGCGCCATCCGCCCGCGTGATCTGGCTCTGGCCCATGCCATCGCGAATGACCTTGCCGCCACCGAACTTGACCTCATCGCCATAACCGCCGCGCTCGGCAATCAGGTCGCGCTCGACCTCGATGATCAGATCCGTGTCGCCGAGGCGCAGCTTGTCGCCCACAGTGGGCCCATACATATCGGCATAGGCGGCACGGGAAATCCTGTAGGCCATGTCAGCGTCCTTTCTTGGCGGGCAGCAGGGGAGTGCCCTTCTGCAACCGTGTCACATTGCTGCGTGTCGCGCGGCGCACGGGGGCTGCGGCCTTCGAGATCACCGCGACCGCATCGCCGCCCCGCAAGGCCGTGCCGCTGGCTGCGATCATGCCCTTTTGCGCGGCGTTCAGCTTTTCCTCGACCATGCGGCGGTTTTCATTAGTGGCCACATGCCACAGTCCCGCCATCCCCCAGAGCCGCATGGCGATGACCGCCTGCGCTTCCATCGCGATTAGGGCCGAGGTCGTCCAGAGGCGAAACAGCGGTACCATCGCTCAAGCCCCGTCCAGCGCGCCCATGATCGCGCCATTGAACCCGTAAACCATGCGCCCGCCGCCATAAGGGACCAGAGCTACCTCGCGCGACTGGCCCGGCTCGAAGCGCACAGCGGTCCCGGCGGGAATGTCCAGCCGCTTGCCGCGCGCGGCCTCGCGGTCGAAAGCGAGCCCCGGATTGGCCTCGGCAAAATGGTAATGGCTGCCGACCTGCACAGGCCGGTCGCCCGTATTTGCGACCATCAGCTGCGTCACCTCCAGCCCGGTATTGAGCTCAAGCTCCGCGTCAGAGGTCAGGATTTCGCCGGGGATCATGGTCGCGCCTCCCTTCACGTCAGCGCCAATGCGGCGCCGGTCAGCACGATTACGCCGCCCGTTGCGCGCGGCATCCAGCTTGCGCGACTTGCGATCTGTGCGCCCAGCGCGTAGCCCGCGCCATGCAGGGCGGCTGTGGCCAGCATGAAGCCTGCCAGATAGTCCAGCCCGCCCGGACCCTCAGCCCCATGCGCATAGCCATGCGCCGCGCCGAAGAGTACGGCAAACCCGGCCAACACGACCAAGGGCGGGCGCAGCGCCAGCGCCATGGCCGCGCCCAGAACGATAATCGAGGCGATGATCACATGCTCGGCCAGCGCGCTCTCGGCCCCGCCGACGCCGATCAGACCGAAAGCCAGCATCCCCGCCAGGAAGCTGCCCGGCACTGCCCAGCGCGCATGACCGCCCAGAAGTGCCGCCAGCACACCGATGGCCAGCATTGCAATCAGATGATCGACCCCCAGCAGGGGATGCGCCAGCCCTGATGCGAAACCGTCCGCATGATCATGCCCGGGATGGGCGAGGACAACGCTTGGGGCAAGCAGGAACAGCGGCAGAGTGTAACGCATGGGTCGAACCTTTCAGCGGATGGGGTGGTGGACAGTGACAAGTTTGGTGCCGTCGGGAAATGTCGCCTCGACCTGCACGGAATGGATCATTTCGGGCACACCCTGCATGCATTGCGCGGCTGTGATCACATGCGCGCCGGCTTCCATGAGATCAGCCACTGATCGGCCATCGCGCGCGCCCTCGACCACGAAATCCGTAATCAGCGCAATCGCTTCGGGGTGGTTGAGCTTCACACCGCGCGCCAGCCTCCCGCGCGCGACGATGGCAGCGAGCGAGACCAGAAGCTTGTCTTTTTCCCGTGGTGTCAGATTCATCCTGTGTCCTCAGTTTTGCCAGACGCGGGGCAGGGGGGCGCGCCGCAGAAGCGTCAGAATATCGACCATCTGGCGGCGCAAGGGCCAGCCATCGCGCGCCAGCAAACGGATCACCAGCCGCCCCGGCAATGCCGAGGCCGCAGCCCGCACATCTGGCCGTGTCAGCACCGCGCGCACGGCTGCCAGATGGTCGGGCGCATCCGGTGCGACAAGCACCACAGTGGCCAAGGCCCGCGCATCACCCAGCCCGGCCGCCCCCATCCGCAGCCTTGCATCCGTCAGTTGCAGCGCTTCCAGATGCAGTGGCAGGGCGTTGCGCTGCACCATCCGCCAGTCATGGAAATCAAGCATGCGGACCGTCTCATTCATCGCCGCGCGGCCCAGCACGACGGTTTCGGCCATCAGGCAGGTCGCGCCTTCGCCCAGCGTGATCTCCGTGCGCCGCCTTGCTCTGGCGCGGTCAAACAGGATTGTTTCTTGTGGCAGCCAGTCAAGATGCGCACCGGCGCCGACTTCCATTCCGACTGCGATCTGCGCTTGCCCACTGGTGGAGCGATAGACCCGCTCGGCAGTCTGGGTGGTCGCTGTCATGCGCAACCCATCGCCCAAAGTCAGACGATATTCCAGCCGGTCGCCCCCGGTCAGGCCGCCCGAGGTGTTCAGAAACACAGTCTCGCGCGCGTCGAGCACGATCGCCTTGGCCGATCCGCGTTGCGCCAGATCCTTCAGCTGTGCCTGGCCAGCCTGCGCCCGGAACGACACGCTGGCCCGTCCGTCGCTGCGTTGGTGATGCGTAATGGTTGCCAATGCGTTCATGTCATTTTCCTCAGCCTCTTGTTGTGGGCGCTCTGTCACCGGGCGCAATCGCAGGCGCGGATTGTGCCCGGCGCAGCAGGTCCAGTCGATCAGCAAGGCGTAATAAATAGTCAAAATGATTATTTTATAATCACTTTGAAAACCCTCCATCTCGACCCTGCTTTGGTCTTGCGCATAAGAAGCGTGTTCCGCCCTTGCCGGGGCATCGGTTGAATGGCAGGGTCGCGCCGAAAACGAAGAGGCGCAGGCATATGAAAATCGCAAGTTTCAACATCAATGGCATCAAGGCGCGCGGTCCTGCGCTTGCGCAATGGCTCGATGCGGCGCAGCCTGATCTGGCGGTCCTGCAAGAGATCAAATCCACTGACGAGACTTTCCCCCGCGCGCTGATCGAAGACAAAGGCTACCATCTCGAAACCCACGGCCAGAAGGGCTTCAATGGGGTCGCAATCCTGTCGAAACTGCCGCTTGAGGATGTCACGCGTGGTCTGCCCGGTGACGATGACGACCCGCAGGCGCGCTGGATCGAGGCCACGGTCAGCACGCCCAGGGGCGCGCTGCGCGTCGTGGGGCTCTATCTGCCCAATGGTAACCCTGTCGAGCTGGACAGTTCGGGCGCGCCGGTCGCTGGTGGGAAATATGCATACAAACTCGCATGGATGGCGCGCATGGACATGCGATTGCGCGCACTTCTGGCGCTTGAGATGCCGCTGGCGGTGATGGGCGATTACAACATCATTCCGCAGGCCGAAGATGCCGCGCGCCCCGAGGCATGGCGCGAAGACGCGCTGTTTCGTCTGCCGTCGCGCAAGATGTTTCGGATACTGGTCAATCTCGGTTTCACGGATGCGTTTCGGGCGCGCCATGCAGGGTCGGGGCATTACAGTTTCTGGGATTATCAGGCCGGGGCGTTTCAGCGCAATGACGGTATTCGCATCGACCATATCCTGCTGAACTGCCACGCGGCCGACCTGTTGCAAGACTGCCGGATCGACGCGGATGTCCGCGCGGGTGAGAAACCCTCTGACCATGTGCCGATCTGGGCGCAGCTGGCGCTCTGATCGCCTTGGAAAAGCCCGGTCGTTAACGCGGCTTCAACGTCCTTCTGTCATCCTGACTACAGGTGTTTGGCAAGCCAAGGGGGCGAAGGCCATTGCGAGCAAATCGATCACGCGTGCGTCTGACCGTGGGGGTGTTGCGGAACGGCAGTCGCGACACAGCCTATGTGGACGACATCGCGAAGGGCGGTCTGAAGCTCCGGGGGCTGATTGCGCCCAAGGCGGGTGAGCAATTGCGGGTGCATATCAAGGGCAATATGCTCGATGCGGAAATCAGATGGGTCAAGGACGGCGCCTGCGGTCTGCGCTTCTGTGCCGCGCCTGACAGTGCGGAAGTGCGCCGATTTCTGGCCGTTTTGCCGCGTCTGACGGGGAAGAAGGACCGGTTTTCGGCACCGATACGCGAAATGGGCGCTGCCATCGCCCCGCGCGGGATCTGAGTTGCAAAGCGATCACCAGATTGCCCCGCCAAGCTGGGCACGCGATCTGCTGCGATGCTTCCGCTGTGCCTAGGGCAGGTCATCAGCGATGCGCCCCAAAGGTCCGTCGCGTTGGTCGCCAGTCCCAAATCAGTTCTGACATTAACGAAATATCAGTGTTAATACCTGATGAATGGGCATTGAAGATTCCGGGGCAGACACAGGCTCGGATGGGCGCGACAAGGTCAGACGGATGCAGGAAACGAAGCTGGAACGACGCAGGGTTCTCAATCTGATCGTCTGGGGGACCACCCTTTGCGCCATGCCCGCTTGCGCCAGGGCGCCGGAACGGTCCCGCCGTCCGGAACAGCGCCGCGCGCCACCTGCGGCGGGGATCGTGTCGCGCGCCGGGCTCGGCGGGGATATGGCCTATGCTGTGATCGATGTGCAGTCGGGAAATCTGCTCGAAGGGCAGGGGGCCAACAGGCCGCTGCCCCCGGCCAGTGTTGCCAAGGCGATCACGGCGCTTTACGCGCTTGATACACTGGGCCCGGCCTATCAGTTCCGCACCCGGCTGATCGCCACGGGACCGATCCGTGACGGTGTGTTGCGCGGAGATCTTGTGCTCGCGGGCGGCGGCGATCCGACGCTTGAGACGGATCATCTCGCGGCGATGGCGGCCGATCTTGCGCGCGTAGGCCTGCGCGAGATCACCGGGCGTTTCCTCGTTTGGGGGGGGGCGCTGCCATTCGTTCCTCAGATCGCTGACGATCAACCCCCACAGGCCGGCTACAACCCTTCGGTGTCGGGTCTGAACCTGAATTTCAACCGCGTGCATTTTGAATGGCGGCGGACTGGCAATGATTTCGTGGTGTCGATGGATGGGCGATCCAACACCCACCGGCCTGCCGTCAGCATGGCGCGCATGCAGATCGTCAACCGCGCCAGCCCGCTTTATACCTATCAGCGCAGTGCCGCGCACGATGACTGGACCGTGGCGCGTTCGGCGCTTGGCAATAGCGGCTCGCGATGGCTGCCGGTGCGTCACCCGGAACTCTATGCCGGCGAGGTTTTTCGCAGTCTTGCCGCCGGGCGCGCGGTCACGCTTCCCGCGCCCGAACGGACTGGCGCGCTGCCCGCGGGCAATGAACTGGTGACCCATCGCGCCCAGCCATTGCAGGAGATGCTGCGCGATCTTCTGCGGTTTTCGACCAATATCAGCGCTGAAGCCGTGGGCATGGCCGCCACTGCCGCCCGGTCGGGGCAGCCCGCCAGTCTAACGGCATCCGCTGCGGCCATGTCGGATTGGGCGCGGATGCGCTACGGCATGTCCAGTGCCCGGCTGCTCGATCATTCCGGCCTTGGCGCAGGGTCGCGCGTGTCGATGGGTGACCTTGCTGTCATGTTCCGTCGCGCGGGGCAGCAGGGCACTCTGCGCCCGCTGTTGCGCCAGCATCAGTTTAGAGATGCGCAGAACAACCCCGTTGCCAACCCCGGTGTCGATGTTCAGGCCAAGACCGGAACGCTGTTTTTCGTTTCAGCTCTGGGCGGCTATGTTACCGCACCCGGCGGGCGGGAGCTGGCTTTCGCCATCGCCTCGGCCGATCTGGGGCGTCGCGCGCAGGTGGCCGGGGGAAATGTTGATCGCCCACAGGGTACGGTCGACTGGTCGCGCCGTGCGCGTCAGATGCAGCAGGATCTGCTCACCCGCTGGGCGCAGGCACATTCGGGCTGACGGGTGGCGGGGCGCAAACGCGCTGTAGCAATGGCGCCGGGATCACGGGCGCATCGGTCCAGAACCTTGCAAGGCGTCTGATGGCGTGCTCAGGGCCGATAGTTGCGTGGCGCTGATCTTGTGTCGCAGCACTCGATCGGATTCGCGGGGCTGGTCTTGAACCTGTGGATGTGACTTCGGCGGTTGAGCGGACAGCGTCGCTGTCGTCGGTGCAACGCGCAGCGGTTCCATGTTGATCGCCGCCCTCGGCAATGTCACCTGAGGACAGCGGGTGGCCTGAAACGAAAGTGGCACCCGCCGTTGGGCAGGTGCCGCGTCGCACATGAAAACATGCGACAGCCATTAGCTAGAGCAAGCTGCGCGACTGCGAATGAACGCAACTTGCTCCAGTGCGACAGGACTGATCAGCGCGCGAGGCCGTTCGGCGCACCAAGGTCGCGGATATAGGACAGTGGGCTGGTCGCGTTGCGGAATTCATCAAATGGGCTTTGATAGGCTGCATTGGATGACCCGGTGTCGCGCCCGAATGGCACTGCGACCGCCAATTCCACCCGCCGTGTGGAGTTTTCGCTCGACGCGCGGCTGCGCGAGGCCGCGATGCTCAGATCGATCGGCTGGTCGCCCGCGTCCAAGCGCGCGCCGAGGCCGAACTGGGCCGTGGTGCGCGTGCGGATATCCGACCCCCGGATCACCCCGAGATCGGCATGCAGCGTGACTGGCAGGCCAGTCGTCGCATCAAGCGCGTAGCTCATGCCGATATTCCCATCATTGATGCGCTCGCGCCCGTCTTCATCACGCAAACGGGCGTGCCGCAGGAATCCTGAAACGCTGAGATCCTCGGTCAGTTGCTGTGCCGCCCCGAGGCCAGTGATGAAGATCCGTTCATCATCCACACGGGCGTAAGAGGTGGTGCCGATGATGCTGGTGATCTCATGCGAGGCGTATTCCCCGACCGAGGACAGCTCCCAGCCTGTGTCGCGGTTGCGGAACCGGTTCCTGTCCCAGAAGGCGACGCGCCCGGCGCGCAGGGTATAGCTCAGCCCGAAATCCTCATAGCTTCCCAGCACGCCGAAGCTGACATTGTAGCTGGTGGCGTCATCGCTGCTGCGCTGGCCGAGGCCTTCAAAATAGCCGCCGACCCGGAATTCATTGGTGATCGCGTAGCTCGTGGCGCTACGGCCATAGAAGATGCCGCTCCCTGTGCCGTTGAAATTATAGACATCCAGCGCCCCTTCGACGCGCCATGCGTCATAGTCGTATCTTGCGCCAAGTTCGGCCCGCGGCGCATTGACCGTTTCACTGCCGTTCTTGAGCTGGGTCCCGCTCAAACGGACAGTGCCGCTCGGATTGTCAAGACTCTGTGCACCCGCAACCGAGGCGACGCTGCTCACCAGAAGCCCCAATACCAGTTTTTTCATGGCTTTTTCCTTTTGATTAACCTGCAGGCTCGACACTGCGGTGGTCAATAATAGCGTCACGCGCGACTCGGGGAGTAGCCGGGATAAGAAGAAAAGACGTGCATGTGGCTTCGCAGCATCAGGCCAGCGGGCTCTGAAGGTGCCAAACCCGGTCTGTCTGCCGCAGAAGTGGGTTGCTTCGCGTCATTTCTGTTGCACAAATGCATGTGTCCCGGTCTCTGCCGCGTGACCCCTTTCTTTTGCTGCGTCGCAGAATACACT